>JANMDS010000392.1:0-1617 GCA_031376405.1 Betaproteobacteria bacterium | reverse complement strand
TGGGTCTTCGTTGCCGGCAGAGACCATCAGTTGCGCGGTCTCCGGCTTGAAGTAGAACTCGTCTTCCAGCGCATTCACCGACGGCCAGTGTTCGACAGGTGCCGTGCCTATCGACTCAGAGGGCTTAGGCCCAGGCACCAAGATGACGGTGCGGCGCAGCGGCTGCAAGCCCACCGGCGCCACGCCAGCGCGGCGCGCCAGCTCGTCGGCCCAAGCGCCGGCTGCGTTGACCAGCAGCGGGGCGGCAAAACGGCCGTTGCGGTTGAGCACGCGCCACAAGCCGCCATGTCGCCCGACTTCGGTCTCAAAGCCGCACCCGGTCACCAAGTTGGCGCCAAGGCGCCGCGCCAGCCGCAGGTAGCCCTGCACAAGGGCGTCGACATCGATGTCGGCGCTGGTGTAATCAAGCACGGCGCCGCACAGGCTGTCGGGCCTGAGGATAGGAACGTGGCGGCATGCTTCATCGGCCGACAGGGTCTGGGTGATCGCAGCCACATGTTCATCCAAGCGCATGGCCTCCAGCTTGTGCCGGCTGTCGGGCCCGGCCACATACAGCGCTGCACGCGGCCGCAGCAGCGGCACGGTGCAAAAGCCGGCAGGCGGCGCGTCAAAGAAGGGCCGGCTTTCGCGCACCAGCAGCCGCACCAGCGCCGTGTCGCCGGCCGGCATCAACATCGCGGCTGAACGGCCGGTGGCGTGCCGCCCGGGCAGGTCTTCGGCCTCCAGCAGCGTCACTTTGCAACGGGCGGCGAGCAAGGCGGCCAGCGACACACCGGCAATGCCGCCGCCGAAGATCAGCACATCGGAGACAGTAGCTGAAGCACTCATGCGGCGGCAGTACGCGCAGCGACCGTTGTGCTGCTGTTCGCGGTGGCAGGCACATACACGCCATCGTTGTGCTCGCGCAGCCAAGTGTTGATGTCGAAGTCGGTATCCAGCGGGTACAGCGGTCGCGGCACGGCGTTGAAGGGCAGGCGTGCATAGTCAAGCGTGCACAGCGCACCTGAATCGCAGACGATGATTTCGCCTGCAACAGCGTCAAAAGCAGCCCGAAAGTGCTGCATCGATTTCAACGCCACCACCGATTTGTCCGCAGGGTCGATACCGAAGGCCGCGAACTGCTGCAAGTCGAGGATTTGCGCGCGCTGGCTGACAACCAGAATCTCGATGCCGTCGACGCGGATCAACGCTGTCGGGCCCCAGCTGCACTTCAGGCCGGCCAGCATGGCGCCGCTGCCCACATAGTCGCCACTGCTTAGCGAAACCAAGGTCGCAGTCAGGGCAAGCGGCCCCCCGCCGAAGCGTGGATCGATCTTGCCGCCCAACCGTACAGGCAGCACGGTGCCTGGGGCGTGCAAGACAAGTTGCTGCACAAGCTGGGGATCGAACATCGCGCCGAAGCAGGCGTTGTCCACGCCGGCTGCAAGCAGCGCTTGGAGTAGCGCGGTCGCGTCGCCATAGGCACCGCCACCCGGGTTGTCGGCGTAGTCGGCAACAACGATGGGGCGCGCGGGTGGCGGCCGGCGGGCTGCGTACGCACGGCACCGTTCTGCCGCATCACTGACCGATAAAAACTGGTTCACGCGCTCGGCACGGCGCGCCCACAAGTCGTCGGCG
>JANMDS010000382.1:0-2451 GCA_031376405.1 Betaproteobacteria bacterium | reverse complement strand
GAATTGCCGAGCTAGGAAAACAACAAGTATCGCGTCGCTTAAATCTACGATGCGAGCTTTACGCTCAAGGGTGGGCACGGCGTACGCGATACTTACAGCCTCGTCAGCAACTTCAAGACTGTGGAAAGATAATACAAGGGTAGGGTTCACCCCACCCATTTCAGTTTTTGTCGCATGTGAACGAAATAGTCCCAATCAAGTCGAGATTTGATTTCGAGGCGCAGTAAGACTTCGCCCTACAGCTCAATACCGCCCTCAATTGCATTCTCAACTGCTCGCCAATAAACCTGCGGCGTAAATCAACCGCTTTTCCAAACTTATCTCCCAGAAAATGGCTACCGCGCGCGCCCGTCAACCAATCTTATTGCGAATCGTTCTTATTTGTGTTAAAACCATTCCATTGAAACCCATTCAGTGGCACACATCCATGAACTTCATTGCAAAATTCTTGTTGGGCTCTGTCGTCGCAACCAGCGCCGCGGCCTTCGCCCAATCCAACGTACTCAACCTTTATTCAGCCCGCCACTACAGTACCGATGAGGCGCTCTATAGCGATTTCACCAAGCAAACTGGCATCAAGATTAACCGCATTGAGGCGGGCGAAGATGCGCTGTTGGAGCGCATTAAAAGTGAGGGCGATAAGAGCCCGGCCGATGTGTTTTTAACCGTGGACGCGGGCAGGCTATGGGTGGCTGAGCAGGCGGGCATTTTCGCGCCGGTGAATTCGGCGATTTTGAACGCGCAAATCCCTGCGCATTTGCGCTTGGCGAGTAATACTTGGTTCGGTTTTTCTACGCGGGCGCGGCTCATCGTTACCGATAAAGTGAAAGTCCCAGCAAGCGCAATCAAATCCTACGCCGATTTGGCCGATCCAAAATGGAAGGGGCAAATTTGCACCCGCTCGGGCTCGCATGTGTACATGCTCTCGTTGCTCTCGGCCATCATCGAACACGAAGGCGCGGCGAAAGCCGAAGCCTGGGCTAAGGGCGTGACGGCGAACTTAGCCCGTACACCACGCGGAGGCGACACCGATCAGATTAAGGCCGTGGCCGCTGGCGAATGCACGATTGCGATTGCGAACTCTTACTACTACGGGCGCTTGATGAACTCAACCAAAACGGATGAGTTGGCGATCGTTGAAAAAACCCGCGTGATATTCCCCGATCAAGAAGGGTTCGGCACGCACATCAACGTCTCGGGCGGCGGCGTGTTGAAGTACGCACCGAATAATGCGAACGCGGTGAAATTCATGGAATATTTAGCCAGCGACAGCGCCCAAGCTTATTTTGCCGATGGTAACAATGAGTGGCCCGTGACCAAAACCGCGAAGATTAAGAACACGAAATTAGAATCACTTGGAGCATTTAAACAAGATCAATTGAACATGGCCGCGCTCGGTAAACACCAAGCGCTCGCGCAGGAAATTGTGGTGCGCGTAGGCTGGAAGTAAACGCAACACGCGGTAAAACCTGCGGCGTAAAAACGGCCATTTTCAGTAGATATCTGCTGAACATGGCCGAATGTACGCCGCAGGTTTTTCGAGATTTCGGAGCCGGTTTACAATCGTTTGCAAACCACGTACCTGCAAACGTACCATGAGCCGAATCGAGCTTGCACTGCGGCGTGCCCGCCTCGCCACTGCCGCCATTTTTTTTGGCAACGGCTTAGGCATCGGCGCGTGGGCGGCGGCGATACCCGCGCTCAAGCTCAGCCTTGCGCTTTCTGATGCGACGCTGAGCGTGGTGTTGTTAGCCTTCGCCGCGGGCGCGGTGCTTTCGATGCCCTTGGCCGGTGGACTCGCAGCACGCGTTGGGCCGCACAAACTGACATTGCTCTCTGCGCTGGCGTTTGCGTTGGCACTCGCGCTGCCGCCCTTTGCCAACAGCTTAATCGTGCTGGCCTGTATGACTTTCGCACTCGGTTTTTGCAATGGTCTGCTCGATGTATCGATGAATGCGCTGGCCAGTGGCGTGGAGAAAAAATGGGGCGGCGCCATCATGTCGTCGTTTCACGCGGCGTTTAGCTTGGGTGGCTTAGTGGGCGCGCTCGCTGGTGCGTGGCTGGGCCTACCGTTGTTTGGTACGCTGATGTGGGGTTGCTCGGGTGTTGCGATTGTGCTTACGCTCGTGGCCCGCGCCCATCTCGATACCGGCGAGCGCTACCCAACATCGGAAGCGGTGAAATGGAAATTACCTACGTCTGCCGCACTCGCCCTGTGCGCGATCGCCGCGCTTTGTATGCTCATTGAGGGCGCGATGGCGGATTGGAGCGGCGTGTACCTCGTCAGCCTTGGCCAACCCCCTATTGCGGCGCTTGGTTTTGCAGCATTTTCAGCAACGATGACGTTGGGACGGATCACCGGTGACCGCGTAGTGAACGCGCTTGGCCACGCCCGCGTGATCCAGTGGGGCGGCGCGCTCGCAATGCTGGGATTAGCGCTCGCCGCCGCTG
>JANMDS010000378.1:0-1571 GCA_031376405.1 Betaproteobacteria bacterium | reverse complement strand
ACCAAATCGGCTTCGAAGTTGCTCTCTCCGACACGAGCCGCTGCAACAATGAGCTTTAGGTTTGAGTCATTCAGTAAAACGCCCAACTCCGCACGAGTCGACCAAGAACTAAACGGCACTATAACTGCCCCGAGCGCGCCTGCGCCCAAGCAAACATCTAACCATTCCACCCGATTACTCATCAGTAAACCCACACGATTACCTCGCCGAATGCCTACCGCATACATCGCGCTCGCTACTTGGGCTGCGCGTGCAGCGAGCTCCGAGTAACTAAAGCGACCTTGCGGGCAAACTAAGGCAAGCCGACTGGGTGAACCATCTGCCTGCTCTCGTACAAGATCGATCAACGTTCTGGAAACCGGAGGCACCATCGTCAATTAGTCCAGCTTGGCGCCTGATATTTCGACCATGGCTTTCCACTTCACACGCTCGCGTTCGGCAAACGCAAAGGTTTCTTGTGGTGCCGTGTAAACAGTTTTTGCGCCACTATCGATAAAGCGTTTCTGCATCGCTGGGTCGGCAGCAATCTCTTTGATGGCATCAGACAGTTTCGTGACAATAGCGGCGGGTGTGCCCTTAGGAAGCACGAATGCACCCCATGAGGTGATAATGAAATCTTTCACACCGACTTGTGCCATTGTTGGAACCTCAGGCAAAGTCGACCAACGATCAGGTGCGGTAACTGCCAATGCTTTCACTTTACCGGCTTTGATATGCGGCATGTAGCTAGCGATGTTATCGATGGCGAAGTCAGTGTCACCGGCGATAAGGGCTGGCATCGACTGAGCCGCGCCCCGAAATGGCACGTGTACGACTTTTAAGCTATTACGAACTCCGAATAACTCACCCGCTAAGTGCGGCGTGGTACCGACACCCGCTGAACCAAAGGTGACGCCTTTTGGTTGCGCCTTAGCCCAGGCTAAAAACTCTTGCGCAGTTTTCGAAGGATGGTTTGCTGATACGACGAGAACATTGCAATTCTCCCAAATCATCGATGAATACTCGAAGTCTTTGGCCGGGTCATAAGGCATTTTTGAGAACAGAAACTGATTAATCGACAAGGTGCCAATCGTGGCAGAAGAAATCGTATTTCCATCAGGCAAGGCATTGCGAACCGCTTCCATGCCGATATTGCCGCCAGCGCCGGTGCGATTCTCAACCAGAAAGTTCTGGCCAAATTTGGTGGATAGCCGCTCCGCGATGTAGCGCGTGAGAAGATCAGAAGCGCCGCCTGCGGTGAAAGGCACGATGATTCTTACAGGGCCAGTTGGCCATGTTGTCTGGGCGTGACCCCCTTGCAGATAAGCAGCAGCTAATAAAGCTATCGCTGTTTGAAAAACTAGATTGAAAACCGAGCGACGTGAGTTCATAAATATTCCTTCTTTTAAGGTGTAACTTTGCGCACTTTTGGTAAGATCGCGTTGGCAATAATCTGACGCATCACTTCGGCAGCTCCGCCACCCAGACGACCCATACGAGCATCAGCGTAAGCGCGAAGAAGAAGTAACCCTCGCGGCCAATAAAGAAATCACGATTTCTGAAGGCATCACGGTCAAGGAACTTTCCGAAAA
>JANMDS010000369.1:0-4372 GCA_031376405.1 Betaproteobacteria bacterium | reverse complement strand
GGGTTTGGCCGATGCGCCGGATGCCCAAGCGCAACTTGAGGGGTTCATCGATAAAGTAGTGCAACACAACGTACCCGTCTCCGCGTTTCACTATGGCTCGGGCTACTCCTCGCGTGGCAAACGGCGCTATGTATTCACCTGGAACGAAAGCAAATTCCCTTCGCCCAAAGCATTGAACATGCAGTTTGCAGCGAACGGCATGCGCACGGTAGCCAACATTAAGCCGTGCCTATTGGACGATCACCCCGCGTACGAAACCGTTAAATCATTTCAAGGTTTTTTATCTGACGTCAACACCGCGCAACCAATCATTGAACCGTTTTGGGATGGCCAAGGTTCGCACTTAGATTTCACCCACGTTGAAACCATCGCGTGGTGGCAATCAAACTTAAAAACGAGTTTGCTCGACTACGGTATGGATGCCGCGTGGAACGACAACAACGAATACGCGGTGCTCGATGAAGATGCGCGCGGCGCAGGCTTTGGTGCGCCGCTGCCGGCACACCGGTCGCGCCCGCTGCATGCGTTGTTAATGACGCGCGCAACGTTCGAAGCGCAGACACAGTACAACGCGAACGAGTCTACCTTTACCGTCACCCGTGGAGGTTCACCTGGCATCCAGCGCTACGCGCAAACCTGGAGCGGAGATAACCGAACCGATTGGCGCAATTTGAAATGGAACATCCGCACCGGTTTGCAGATGAGCTTATCGGGCATGTTCAATATCGGCCACGATGTGGGCGGTTTTCACGGCCCGCTGCCTGATCCGGAGCTTTTTGTGCGTTGGGTGCAAGCCTGTGCGCTGAACCCACGCATGGTGATGAACTCTTGGAAAGCAGGCAACGTAAGCAATGTGCCGTGGATGCATGAAAGCGTGACGAACGATGTGATCGCTGCGATCACGCTGCGGTATCGCTTGCTGCCCTATTTGTGGTCGTTGTTTGAAAACGCATCAAGCAAACACGAGCCCATCATTCGCCCGACGTTTTATGATTTCCCTGGCGACGAACGCTGCTACGACGATTGCGATGATTTCATGCTCGGGCGAGAGCTGTTGATCGCGCCGGTTATTGGGCAAGGAGAAACAAAACGCACGGTATATTTACCAAGATTGCAAGCAGGCGAAAACTGGTTTGACTTTTATACAAAGCAAGCGTTTCGCGCTGGCGAGGCGCACGCCATCGATGCACCGCTTTCGAAATTGCCTCTCTTTGCGCGGTCCGGCGCACGCATTCCGGTATCAACGCCCCGCGCGGGTGCGCGTCCAACGCACGACGATCCAGTAGGTGAAGTGCTAGAGTTTTAAGCTTAAAACCTGCGGCGCAAAAAAGCACCTTTTTGCATTTATCTGCCAAATAAGCGAATCAAAATCGCCCTTCGTCCCTCGTCGGCATTGAATCCATTAAAGCGCATCAATTAGCGCTTTACCCACCGTTTTCGTATTCGCCTTACCGCCCATATCGCGCGTGCGCGGCCCTTCTTTTAATACGATCTCAATGGCTTTTACGATGTCGTCGTGGGCTTGGCGGTAGCCTAAAAAATCGAGCAGCATCGCGCCGCTCCAGGCTGCTGCAATCGGGTTGGCGATACCTTTGCCCGCGATGTCGGGCGCGCTGCCGTGAACGGGCTCGAATAAGCTTGGGAACTCCCGCTCGGGGTTGATGTTGGCCGAGGGCGCGATGCCAATCGTCCCGGCCACGGCAGGCCCTAAGTCGGACAAGATATCGCCGAACAAATTCGATGCCACCACCACATCAAAAAACTCAGGGCGACCGACAAAATGCGCGGTCAAAATATCAATGTGAAATTTGTCCCACTTTACGTTTTTAAATGCCGAGGCCATCGCTTCTACGCGCGAATCCCAGTACGGCATGGTGATTGAAATACCATTGGATTTCGTAGCGCTCGTTAAGTGTTTTTTCGCACGCGACTGCGCCAATTCGAACGCAAATTTCAACACCCGATCAACCCCTTTGCGCGAGAACACACTTTGTTGAAACGCCACTTCCCGCTCGGTGCCCTGATACATAAGACCGCCAATGGATGAATACTCGCCTTCGGTGTTTTCACGCACGATCCAGAAATCGATATCACCGGGCTTTTTGTTGGCCAGCGGGCACGGCACGCCATCGAACAATCGCACAGGGCGCAAGTTCACGTATTGATCGAATTCACGGCGAAACTTGAGTAGCGAGCCCCAGAGCGAAATGTGATCTGGCACTTTTGCAGGCCAGCCCACGGCACCAAAAAAAATCACTTCATTTGTTAAAAGCTGGGCCTTCCAATCGGCTGGCATCCATTCGCCGGTTTTAGCTTGCCGCTTCCAATTCCAATCGTTTTTTTCGTCCCACTTAATCGTAGCGCCATAGCGCTTCGCTGCTTTCTCTACGATTTCAGCGCCGATGGGCATGACTTCGGTGCCGATGCCATCGCCGGGTATCAGAGCTACTTTGTGGGTTTTGCGTGAGGCCATTTTTTTAGGAGATAAAGTTGAAAAAGGGGCGAATTTACGCCGCAGGTATTTACAAAAAAACCGTTGCTAGAACTTCTCTCCCAATGAGAGAGGGGCAGGGGTGAGGGAAATGTGGTCAGACTACAAAAAAATGGATTGAAACCGCCGTCGTAATCCACCCAACGTAATCCCGAGCCTACTGCGCTCCCTCACCCCAACCCTCTCCCAAAGGGAGAGGGTGTATTCATTCTTACGCCACTACAGCGACCGAACCATCGAACCGCACAACGTTAAAGCCTTTGAACCAGCCGGCCCTCGCTTCTGCATATTGATCGAACGCTTCTTTGAGCACGGCTAAACCCACCTCTTCGCCGAGCGCAAGCCCACCCGTTGAGTCGCACTGCCAGTGTATGCCGGCCCACTGCCGCCCGATGGCGATGTTGGCGGCGAGCTTATCGATTTCGGTGCGCACGTTTGTCTCAGGTCCGTCGTACGTTTCGCGATCACGGCCATCGTAGGTGGGTTGTACGGGAAAGCGAAACTTTAAATTCGGATCGAAAAACGCTTTCATCACCGTGGCGCATGCTCCGGCGATGGTTGCGTGTCCAGAAGGGAATGCAGGGTGCGCAGGCGCGCCTTCGGGATAGGCTTGCGGCAGTAAATAACTGCTGTATTTTTCTTTCACACGCTTGAGCGCTTTCGTTTCACGCAGCGCCTGCGCGGCAGGCATGGCTGATTGCTCTATCAAACCGCCGTACTCTTCGGGGCGAAGCAGCGCGTGTTGATCCCACTTCACATGCCACGCCGCTTTCAGTGCCATGTCCGCAGCCCGAGCAATCATCGCCAACACCTCCGCCGCGCCCAGCGTAGCGAAACCATTTTGCGTACGCGCCGTTTTGTAGGGCAGCGCCGCATTTAAAGCACCCCGCGGACGGTGCGGATCGCTCAGCACAATATTGGCAGCGTTGATAAACGCTTGATACGAAAAATCCCAGCGCACGTATTCGGCCAGATCGCGCCCGCTGCGCAAATAGTGCAGCTCGCTATGGTGTTGCAGGATGCCAGGCTGCCATTTGCCATTTTGCACATCGAGCCATTCGTTCCATTTTGTTAAAAACGCTTGCTCGCGAAACGGCATTTTGTATGCCTGCCAAATCGTATGCGCACCATAGGGAATAGGCATCCACAACAGCAATGAGATGGCGTGGCCGTGTTGCGCGGCGGGCATGGCCGCGCCCAAATTGCGCCCAAAGGTTTGAGGCGTGAGCCCACGGTAACTCGGTGTCGCGGCGAGCTCCACTGCGGCCTCGCGCGAGAGCGAGGCTCGCTCGAGCCCTGCGAGACGCTCGTCCCGTAACAAGCTCATCCAATACAACTCCAGCGCTTGATCGGCCAGAGCAGGGGAATCCCACGCTGGCGGCGCAGCAGGCATGCGCACCTGCGAAGCGTATTTCCACTGCGACCACGTAGCGCTCGCCAGTGGGCTTACGAACCGATATTCATTGTTAATCGGCAAGGCTTCAATGGCTGGGATATTGCGAGAAGATAGGGCGGAACCAACATCGCGCAACACTAGGGGCGCTACCCGTCCACGTTCATCATGGGGCAGCGTTTTGCAGAACAAGCCAGCGTGCGCTGCGGCGTAGGGCGAACTCGATACAGGAAGCGAGGGCAAAGCGATTTGGGCCTGCGCTGCGCGTGTGGGCGTGGCGGCTACAGCCGTCGCAGCCGCAAGAAAAGTGCGTCGTTCCATAGGAGGTAGTTTGGCGATTCAAGTAACTATGAAACGCATCATACTTGAGTTGCAAAAAACAGCAGTTTTTGAGGCGATATTTCCTCAAAAGTGCTGTTTTTACGCCGCAGGTATTAGGTTGCGATTTACGCGCTTGCCCCTACAACCAGCGTCACCGTGGCGGGCGA
>JANMDS010000344.1:0-2015 GCA_031376405.1 Betaproteobacteria bacterium | reverse complement strand
GGAACGTGATCGCGCCGGATTTGCCAGGGCATGGGCTGAGCGGCGGCGCGGCGCTTTCGAGCATTGAAGCCATTGCGCAGTGGTGTGAGGCGGTGCTTGCGGCGTGCGGCGCACAATCAAATTCCGATCCCCTCACCCTGGGGGAGAGGGGCAGGGGAGAGGGTGGCGGCCATGCTACGAACTCATCAAGCTCAGTGAGCCCAACCGCCCTCTCCCCAACCCTCCCCCCCAGGGGGAGGGAGCTAGGTATCATCGGCCACAGCATGGGCTCGCTTGCCGCCATTGCGCTCGCGGGCAATTTAGGCCCGCGCTGCAACCACCTCGCGCTCTTAGCCTGCGCCGCGCCGATGGGCGTATCCGATGCGCTGCTCGATGCTGCAAAAAACACTCCCGATCTCGCTTACAAAATGATTGTCGGTTGGGCGTTAGCCCCCGCTGCGCACATCGGCGGTAATAAAGCCCCCGGCATGTGGATGGCGGGGCAATCGCTCGCGCTTATGCGCCGCGCGAAGCCAGGCGTAGTTCATCAAGATTTAGAAAATTGCAGGAGATATGCCTCAAAATCGCTCGAATTTGCGCCGCAGGTTTTTGGCAAAGTAATGTGTATCAGCGCGAACAAAGACCTCATGACACCGCCTAAATCCGTAGCGCCGCTTATCGCTGCGCTGCAAACAAATAGCAACGTACGCTTGACGACGCTTACGCTCACCAACTGCGGCCACAGTATGATGAGTGAGCAACCCGAAGAAGTGTTAGCAGCATTGAAAGGGTTTTTGCAATGATGGGTGCAGACCTCGCAGTGATGGTCATCGACGTGCAGCAAGGCTTATGCGAAGGCCCGTACGCCGCGCACGATTACCTCGGTACGATTGCGCGGATCAATGCGGTAACTGAAAAAGCCCGTGCAGCGAATGTGCCGGTGATTTTCATTCAACACGAAGAGCCAGTGGGCGGGCTTTTGGCGCACGGCTCACCCGCGTGGCAGCTGGCGCAAGGGCTGCATAGTGCTCCCACGGATTTGCGCGTACGCAAAACGACGTGCGATTCTTTTTTGCGCACCGATTTGCAAACGCGGTTGACCGAACGGAGCATAAAAACGCTCGTGGTGTGTGGGATGCATACCGAATTTTGCGTGGACTCCACCACCCGCAGCGCCCTCGCGCACGGCTACCCGGTAATGCTCGTCTCCGATGCCCACACCAGCGCGGGCAACGCAGCGCTCACTGCGCAACAAGTGATCGCCCACCACAACGCCACGCTTTCGAATATTGAAAGTTTTGGCTCGCGGGTAACGCTGCAAACAAGCGCGCAGATCGTGTTTTGACCTTGGGCGTGATAGTGCGCCCTAAATACCTGCGGTAGACCTCTGCACAACCGTAAATAAATAAAACTAACGTTGATTGCGTCATTCCGACGAAGGTCGGAATCGAATTTTGCGTCGTAAAAACAAACTCTTAGCGATTGCGCTTCCGAACGGAATTGGACCCCGGTCCTCGCCGGGGCGACAAATCATCGGTTGCGCAGAGGTCTCTGCGGCGCAAAATTGGCATTTTTTTACCGTTATTTCCCAAAAAAATGAGCCTTTTCCGGTTGTTGCAGTTTATACGTCATATAAGACGTATTAATAGTTTTTTTAATTTCTAATAAGTCATGTGTGGCGTATTAAAAATATTTGTGTAATAAGTCAACTATGGCTTGTAAAAAACATAAAGTGCCTTAATATGACTAATATGGCACATAACGAACAACGCGCTGAGCTTGGCGCCGACACATTACTCCTGATGCGCATCGGCGAGCGGGTCACCGCGCTTAGGCTTGCCCAGAACCTAACCCAAGCCCAGCTTGCTGAGCAGGCGGGTTTGGGGCTGCGCACGCTGCAGCGGCTGGAGCAGGGGGCGGCGGCTACGCAACTTGATGGGTTCGTGCGGGTGTGTCGCGCGCTCGGGGTCGTGGAAGGCTTCGATGTTTTGTTGCCCGCGCCCATGCCTAGCCCAATCGCGCAACTCAAGCAATAC
>JANMDS010000335.1:0-1595 GCA_031376405.1 Betaproteobacteria bacterium | reverse complement strand
TCCGGTACCAGGCCCGACCACGGCCAGCGTGCCTTGTGCTTGCGGGGTTCCGCGTAGTCGCGCTAGCTGCGTGGCGCGCAAGCGCGGCAGCGAAAGCGCCAGCGCCTCGAAATCGTTGAGCACGAGGAACGACGACAAATTGAGCGCTTGTTGCGTCTCGGCTCGGGAAAACCGCCACGCACTGTTTGTGAACTGCACCACGTCGCCACGAACGGGCGTTGCAACCGCAATCGCCGCGTGCTGGGGCGTGCCCGATTTGCCGCGCAAAAAGTGGGCCGCCGCCTCAGCCATCCCTCTGTGATCCGCGACGGGTAAGGTTTCAATCTCAGACGCAGGCGCGTCCACGCTGCGAATGAGACCAAAACGCGCGTTTGTGCCACCAATATCGGCGACGAGCCAGGGGTTGGAGTAAGAGGGAGGCTCGGCGAGAGGAGGTATTTTTGAAATCATGACCGAATTGTAGGCAGTTGATTAACAACTCAGAGGTAACGGCTTCTCACAAATACTTGTACAAATACTTGTTGCATGAAACCCGCGGCGTAAAACAAGCAACTTTTAAAGATTATCGTCCGAAAAAAAGCAACATTTTTAGCGCACTACACCGCCGATCTCGAGGGAGACCAACCCGAAATTGTGCTGCTATTCAGCCACCGCAGCGCCGGCTTGCACCATCGCTTCTATCTGGGCGTCCGCGTAGCCTGCGCCGCGCAAGAGTTCACGGGTATGCTCGCCAATGCGAGGCGGATTCAGCCGTACACCCATGCGTTGCCCGTCCATCGTGAACGGAAGCAACGCGGTTTTGGCTGACTGCCCCTTGCGCACACCATCGACCAACGTAATCGGCTGTAACCCACCTGATTGGTTTAGGTGTGGGTCGTCAATGAGTTCATGCGGCTTAGCAATCGGTGCGAACGGCAGCCCAACCGCCTCAAATTTCGACGAGAGTTCCGCCGCAGTGAATGGCGCAAAGCGACGCCGCAATTCGGGCATGAGAACGCTATCGCGCAGTTCAACGCGAGCATTGTTATTTGGGAAGCGCGGGTCGTTAAAAAGATCGCTCCAACCAAATGTTTCGCACATGGTTTTCCACTGACCATCGCTGACTGCTGAGAGAAAAATTTGCTCATCGTTTTTCACGGTAAAAACATCGTACACCGCCCATGCTGAAATACGATTCGGCATGGGTTCGGCGGCCACGCCGGTTACCGCATATTGCAACATGTGTTGAGCAACTAAAAGAATATTGTTCTCAAACAACGCCGATTGCACGAGCTGGCCTTTTCCTGTTACATCGCGCTCGCGCAGCGCTGCCAGCGCAGCAATTGCCCCGAACATACCTCCCATCATGTCGTTCACGCTGCTGCCAGCCCGCACGGGGTCGCCTTTGCGCCCGGTCATATAGGCCAAACCTCCCATCATTTGCACCACTTCATCGAGCGCGGTGCGGTGGGCGTACGGGCCGGACAAAAAGCCTTTGTGGCTCACATAGATGAGCCTTGGGTTAGATGCTTTCACCGCATCGTAGTTGAGCCCGAGTTTCACCATCGTTTCAGGTTTGAAATTTTCGGCTACGATATCGGCGCCGGCAATCAATT
>JANMDS010000279.1:0-17395 GCA_031376405.1 Betaproteobacteria bacterium | reverse complement strand
AACCCGGCTCTTGCATGATGGTGCGCACATCCGCGAAGTCAACGTTGACCATGCCGTTTTTGTTTATGACCTCGGCAATGCCTGCCACCGCACCATGCAAAACATCATTCGATGCCGCATACGCATCGAGCAATTTAGTTTGTCGGCCGAGCACTTCCATTAACTTCGCGTTCGGCACAACGATGAGCGAATCGACGTGTTTAGCCAGCTCTTCGATACCGGCTTGGGCGAGAATTTCGCGCTTACCCTCAAACGAAAATGGCCGAGTAACCACCGCAACAGTAAGAATACCCAACTGCCGCGCGATCTGCGCAACAACTGGTGCAGCGCCCGTGCCCGTGCCGCCACCCATACCTGCGGTGATGAAGAGCATATCCGCCCCATCGATTACCTCCGCAATGCGGTCGTGATCTTCTTTGGCAGCGTCACGGCCAATCTCCGGTTTCGCGCCCGCACCTAAACCTCGGGTTAAGTTCACGCCCAACTGCACCTGCGTATCGGCCATAGATTGTTTTAGCGCTTGCGCATCGGTGTTAGCGCATATGAAATCCACGCCCTTTACCCCACGCTTAATCATGTGGTTCACCGCGTTGCCGCCGCATCCCCCAATACCCATCACCCGAATAATTGCTTCCTGGCGCTGCGGCTCAATCACTGAAAATGCCATGATGCTCTCCTCACTTGAAGTAAATAAAAAAATCAAAAATTTCGTTTCAACCAACCCTTAACACTTCCAACCATATTGAATGCGCCACCACCTTGGCGGCGGTATTCATCATGGACTAGCCATCCATCCCGTGCCGTCATTAAGAGACCAAACGATGCGGCGTAGCGTGGATTGCGAATCAATTGCTCGAGCGAACCGCTGTAGTTTGGTACGCCAATGCGCACTGGCGCGTGGAAGACCTCTTCGGCTAACTCGGCCATCCCGGGGAGCAAACTTGAGCCCCCAGTGATGACTAAACCTGACGACAAGCTCTGACTATCGAAGCCGGCGTGCCGAATTTCACCTAACACTAACTGAAACAACTCTTCAACTCTCGGGCTAATCACTTCCGCCAATGTTGCCCGGGTCATCCCACGAGGCGGACGTTCGCCAACGCCTGGCACTTCGATGATTTCATCGGATGTCACCGCGCTTGCGAGTGCGTGCCCATATTGGTGCTTGAGCGTTTCGGCATCGCGCGTAGGGGTGCGCAGCGCCATCGCGATGTCGCCGGTAATCTGATCACCTGCGATGGGTATCGATGCCGTCGCGCACAACGCGCCTCGATTGAAAATTGCGATATCGGTTGTGCCACCACCGATATCGAGCACGGCTACACCCAGCTCTTTCTCATCGTCGGTAAGTACCGCACGCGCAGAGGCGAGTGGCTGCAAAACCAAATCTGACACTTCAAGCCCGCACCGTCGAACGCACTTTGTTATATTTTCTGATGCGGAACTTGCTCCGGTAACGATGTGCACTTTTACTTCCAAGCGCACTCCACTCATCCCCAAGGGTTGGCGAACATCGGCATTGCCATCGATCACAAATTCTTGCGGCTCGGTATGCAAAATTTGGCTATCGTTCGGAATGTTGATGGCCCGGGCGGTTTCGATCACACGATCAATATCAGTCTGCGTTACTTCCCGCTCTTTCATTGCTACCATACCCGAGCTATTGATGCTCTTTATGTGGCTACCCGCGATCCCCGTCCACACTTTCGTGATCTTGCAATTGGCCTCAGCCTCGGCATGTGCGATCGCCTGACTGATCGTTTGCATGGTGGATTCAATATTTACAACCATGCCTTTTTTTAGACCACGCGAAGGCTGCTCGCCTACACCAATGATACTGAGTTGTCCGCCTGGCAACACTTCTGCGACCATCGCAGTTACCTTCGATGTGCCAATGTCGAGCGCGGTAATCAGGTTTCTATTTTCTCGTGCTGTCATCGCGATGTTCCGTTTGCAGTTTTTGTGTTTTTTGTTGGCGCAGCGGTGGTGTAGCCGGTATCCGCGAACGCGACTGCGATGCCTTTGCCGTACCGCATGTCATAGCGCAATACGGCTACAGGCGTTCTGCTTGCGATCTGCGCTGAATGTTCAATCAATCGAGCCAATCGAGCCTCGAACTGCTCATGCCCAAACTCCAAGATAATCCCACCCGTGAGCTGCGCACTCAACGCAAAACTTGGCGAGAGCGTCATTGATGCAATGCTGTGATTGATGCGTGCTAGTGCCTGAGTAGCTAGTTTGTATTTCTCAAACACCTCTTTTTCAGTACCTGCCGGGCCGATTAGCTGCGGCAAAAGCTGTGTAGAGGTTCCGTTAAACACCACCCCCTCTATACTCATGAGCTCGGAATTGTTCCACCGCGCCAACGCGTCATGCTCCGTAATGCGCACCTCTAACGAGCGTGGCCACTGCCTGCGAACCGTGGCCGACTTCACCCACGGCGCCCGCGCGATCGCAGCCCGGGAGCGCTCTAAATTGAGCGTGAAATACGTGCCACGAAACTCGGTGCGGATGATACTTTCAACGAATTGCGGATTCACATTTTTTAGTGATCCCGCAACTGTCACGGTGCGAACCGCGAAGCGCGGCGACCGCACTGCATAAGTGACACCAGCAGTAAGCAATATCGACAGCGCAACGAGTGTGAGCACAAGCGCAAGCGTATTGATAGCGCGCGGGTTATCCCACATGTCGCGCTCCCGATTCAAGCGATGCACCCTGAAGGATTTCCATGCAGAGCTCCGGAAATGTCATGCCCACTGCTCGTGCAGCGATTGGCACCAACGAATGCCCTGTCATACCTGGGGAAGTGTTTACTTCTAGAAAGAAATACTCCCCCTTGGATGAAAGCATTACATCCGCACGCCCCCAACCTTCGCAGCCTAGCGCATCAAAAGCGCGCAAGGTATCGCGCTGAATGGCCCCAGAAAGCACTGGTGGCAATGCGGCCGGGCAGTGATACTTCACCTCATCGGTGAAATACTTGTTTTGGTAGTCGTACTTACCTTCCGGCGCCACGATTTCAATAATCGGAAGCACGCGTCGACCCAATACGCTCACCGTGAGCTCTTTGCCCTCGATAAACGCCTCGACCATTACGTTAGCGTCGTAACGCTTGGCCTCGATGAACGCGGCTTTAAGCGCATCCGAATTACTCGCCTTACGCATCCCAATGGAAGAGCCTTCGGAAACCGGTTTGACCATGACCATTCCGCCAAGCCGGCTCAGCACGTCGCTCGCCGTTTCTACATCATCCATCATCTCAAACGCTGCTGTGGGAATTCCACAAGACTTCCAGATGAGTTTCGTGCGGCGTTTATCTAACGCCAGGGCAGACGCAAGAACGCCGCTTCCAGTGTAGGGAATCCGCATGACTTCAAGTGCGCCTTGAAGTGTTCCATCTTCGCCAAAGCGTCCGTGCAGAGCGTTGAAAGCGTGTGTGATATTAAGCGAAGGCAGCTCCAAGACCGAGCGCTCCGCAGGATCGAATGCGATGCAATCGACACCACTCGATTGAAGCGCTGACATCACTGCGCGCCCACTCATGAAGCTCACCTCCCGTTCACTTGATGGCCCACCCATAAGAACAGCCACTTTTCTCATACACCGGCTCCTGCAGCGTGCGTGGCAATTTTCGCGGCAGTCATCCCAATTGAACCGGCACCCATCGTTAGCACCACATCATTAGGTTGCGCAAATCGGATAATCTCATCAGGTAAGTTTTCAACCGCATTTACGAAAACGGGATCGACCTTTCCCGCAAGCCGGACAGCGCGCGCGAGCGCACGCCCATCTGCAGCAACTATCGGACTTTCTCCGGCAGGATAGACATCGGTTAACAGCACCGCATCGGCTTGCGAGAGCACGTGTACGAAATCTTCGAATAAATCTCGCGTACGGGTATAGCGATGCGGTTGAAATGCAAGCACAAGGCGACGGCCTGGATAGGCTCCCCGCGCAGCGGCAATTGTGGCTGCCATCTCGACGGGATGATGGCCGTAATCGTCAACAAGGGTGAACGCGCCGCCCGAAGTCGATACCGAACCATAGTGTTGAAAGCGTCGCCCAACGCCCTGAAAATCGGTCAGCGCCTGCTGAATGTGTTCAGACGAAACCTCCAAGTCTTGCGCAATCGCGATGGCGGCTAGCGCATTCAGTACATTGTGCTTTCCTGGTAAGTTGAGTGAAACAGGGAAATCGGCAAATCCGTTACGCGAAGCGATGAACCGCATTCCCGCCTCGTGAGCATGTACCTGTTTCGCCACCAGCGTGGCGCTTGAAGTAATGCCATACGTTACGATGGGCTTTGTGATTTCGGGGAGCACGTCGCGCACATGCTCGTCATCGGCGCACGCGTACAGCGTGCCGTAAAACGGCAAGCGCTGTGCGAAATCTACAAACGCTTGCTTCAATCGGTCAAAACTTTGACCATACGTATCCATATGATCGCTGTCGATGTTCGTGATTACAGCGAGGGCGGGTGAAAGATACAAAAATGATGCGTCCGATTCATCTGCCTCGGCAACAAGAAACTCCCCTTTTCCTAACCGTGCATTTGCATTCGCCGAAAGGAGCTTCCCACCAATGACGAATGTCGGATCAAGCCCGCCTTGCGCTAGAACAGATGCGACAAGACTTGTCGTCGTTGTTTTTCCGTGAGTACCCGCAATTGCAATTCCGGATTTCATGCGCATGATCTCCGCTAGCATGAGCGCCCTTGGAACAACCGGTATTTTTTTTGCACGGGCACTGAGTACTTCAGGATTATCTGATTGCACCGCTGTCGACACAACGACGGCGTCGGCGCTTCCAAGATTTTCAGGTCGATGTCCAATATGCACTTTCGCACCCAATTGCTCAAGCCTTTGTGTAGCCGCGCCTGCTGACAAATCCGAGCCTGAAACCCCAAATCCCTGGGTTAACAGTACCTCAGCAATGCCGCTCATCCCGGCACCGCCTATTCCCACAAAGTGGACATTACGAACCTTGAACTTCACTTCGCTACCCCAACTTTTTCGAGCACATCCGCAATACGGGCTGCAGCGTTGGAGTAGGAATTGCTACGCAAAATGTTGCGCATCGTTGCGATTTGTTGCTGGGAAATATTTTCAATTGCATGCGCTAATACTTCTGGATGAAGTGATTTTTGCTCCAACAAAATTGCACCACCCGCTGCGGTTAAAAAGCGCGCGTTTTGTAGTTGTTGTTGATCTGCGTGATGCGGATAGGGTACGAGAATAGAAGGCATCTCCGCGCTTGCAAGCTCGCTCACTGTGCTCGCCCCGCTTCGGCAGATCATGAGATCAACGCTCCCGTAGATACTCGGCATGTCATCAATAAACTCTCGCACATCAGCCTCGACCTCACGACTTCGGTACGCGTTCCGAACAGCAGCAGCGTTGCCCTTCCCGCACTGATGAATAACGGTAGGTCGCAGCGAAAGCGGAAGTTTCGCGAGCGCAAGCGGCAATACTTCATTAAGAGCCTGTGCGCCACGGCTGCCGCCAACAATAGCAATCCGCATGCGCCGCGCTCCACTCCACGGCTCGCGATTTACACCAACACCTTCGATTTGCCGACGCACTGGATTGCCAACGGTAATCACTTTGACTTGCATCGCCTTGAACGCACCGGGAAATGCTGCCAATACCTGTGTCGCACGCTTAGCGAGCACTTGATTTGTTTTGCCAACGACAGCATTTTGCTCATGAATAACAAGCGGTATTTTCATCCATTTCGACATGAGCCCACCCGGCAAGGCCGGATAGCCACCCATTCCAAGTACAACCGTAGGCTTTACTTTTGAAAGTACTCTGCGGGCAGTCAACAACGCTGCAAACAGATTCAGCGGAAGCTTGATTTTTGCAATGATTCCGCGTCCCATCACCCCCTCAAAAGCTATGGTGTGAAATGGAAACTTTGCTTTGGGCACAATTTCTCGCTCCATCCCTGCTCGAGTTCCAAGCCACTCTACATTCCAGCCGCGGTTGCGCATTTCCTCACCGATTGCAAGCCCCGGATAGATGTGGCCGCCGGTTCCACCCGCCATAATGAGCACAGTGCGTTTGCTCAGTGCACTCATAACGTATAGCCCCGTTCTACTCGGCGCATTTCGAAATCAATGCGAACGAGTACACCGAGCGCTGCGAGCGTCATTACTAGCGCGCTTCCACCATAAGAGAGCAACGGAAGCGTCAGCCCCTTTGTTGGCATCGCACCGACATTCACTGCAATGTTAATGAGCGCTTGAAATCCTATCCAAATTCCAATGCCCTGCGCGACCAGTGCGTGATAGGGCTGACTTAACGATGCCGCCACTTTCCCGATAGCAAACGCACGCAAAGTCACCCATGCAAATAGCCCGATGACGAGCGCAACACCGAGGAGCCCAAACTCTTCTCCGATAACGGCTAAGATGAAATCGGTATGCGCCTCAGGCAAATACAGTAATTTTTCAATGCTCGCACCGAGCCCCACGCCAAACCATCCTCCGCGTCCAAACGCCATTAACGAATGGGTGAGCTGATAGCCTTTACCGAGTGGATCAGCCCAAGGATCCAGGAAGACTGTCCACCGTTGCAGGCGGTAAGGTTCGAACACGACAAGCAATACAAGTCCCGCAGTTGCCAACACAAAAACCGGTACAAGTAAACGAAAATCTAAATTGGCGAGAAAGAGAATGCCGAAAGTAATGGCGAGCACAACAATTGTTGCGCCGAAATCTGGCTCTCGCAGCAGCACGTATCCGACCACAAGCGTAACGCCAAGCATTGGCAATAAGCCCTGGATGATCGAGGTCTTCATTGCTTGATTGCCGTGTAGGACATGGGCCTTACGCACCGCGTATCTTGCGGCAAAAAGTATGGCGGCAAGCTTCATGATTTCGGAAGGTTGAAGCGACATACCAGGTAGCTGTATCCACCGACGGCTGCCATTAATTGGTCGGGCAAAAAGCACCGCAATCAACAAGATGAACGCAACCAGGAAAATGGCTGGTGCCCATTTTTGGAGGACACGAACAGGCACTTGCATCATGATTGCCGCAGCAATGAAGCCCACACAGAGATAGGTGATTTGTCGCACGAGAAAGTAGTGTGGTCGGTAGGCGTTGGCTTTTGACGCTTCGGCGGCCGCGATAGACGAGGAATAAACCATCACTACTCCGATCGCGCAGAGCGCCACCACAACCCAGACCAGCGCTGTGTCGAACGACTCAGTTCTGACGATCAACCGAGCCGCGTCCTTACGCAGTGCGTTCGGCTCCGGTGAGCCAAACCAGCGTGCGCGAAGTTCGGCGACGTTAAACATCCGCCAACTCCCGCACCGCGTTCGCAAACACTTCGCTGCGATGACCGTAGTTGCGAAACATATCTAGGCTGGCACACGCTGGCGAGAGCAGTACCGCATCACCGCTATTCGCGAAGCCTTGTGCGGTGGTAACCGCTTCTTGCAACGTAGAAGCGTAGACGATTTGTACGCCTGCATTCTTTACCGCTTCGTAGATTTTTTGGGCATCTGCCCCAATAAGAACGACCGCTCTGGCATATCGCCTGACAGGCTCGTTTAAGGGTGTAAAGTCCTGCCCCTTCCCCTGCCCGCCCGCAATGAGCACTGCTTTTCGACCCAACCCAATCAGGGCGGCGACCACAGCACCTACGTTGGTTGCTTTCGAGTCGTCAATGTATTGAACGTTATTTACTGTCGCAACCAACGCCATCCGGTGTGGCAATCCATCAAACGTCGCGAGCGCGTGCTCGACATGAGTTAAATCAATTTCAAGCGGCGCGACAAGTGCCACCGCCGCTAGCGCATTCATCGAGTTGTGTTGGCCTTGTATGCGAAGCGCGCTGCGGGAAGCGATTTTTACATCGCCGCAGAGTAGATCGTGGGCATTTATTCCATACTGGCTCGCCTCGGGCTGGTCTCCACCAAAGCTCGCGGAAGCGCGGTCATTACGCCTCATGCTCCGAACAATCACATCATCGCGGTTGAGCACCTGCAATTTCGTCTGACGCAGTAAATCCGCTTTGGTGTGGGCGTAGTCGTGCAGCGATGGATAGCGGTCTAAATGATCGTCGCTGATGTTGAGGACAGTTGCCGAAACGCATTGGAGGCTATAGGTTGACTCAAGCTGAAAACTTGATAGCTCCAGCACAATAACCTCTGGCCATTGCCCATTGCTCTCAATTTTCTCGAGCTCATCCAATACTGTGTTGCCAATGTTGCCAGCGACTAGCGTGCGCCTCCCCGCTTGCACGCAGAGGTGACCGGTTAGTGCAGTAGTTGTGGTTTTGCCGTTCGAGCCGGTAACACCGATCGTATGCGTGTGACTTGGGATGTGGCGAGAGAAAAGTTCAATATCTCCCGCTATTAGCACGCCGCGCGCTTTCGCGGTTTGCACACCGGATTCAAAAATTGATACACCGGGGCTCACGAGAACAATGTCCGCGTGCTGTAGTGCCTCCTCATCAATCGCGCCGACTGAAAATTTGGCGCTTGGCACTGTCTCACGCAGCGCATGAAGTGAAGGAGGTGAGACTCGCGTGTCGCGCACGACCACATCGGCTCCCCGCTTTGCAGCGTAGCGTGCGAGCGAAAGGCCCGTGGGACCGAGGCCAAGCACGGACACCTTACAACCAGCAAGCTCATAGGGAGCACTCATCGACTAGCGCAGCTTCAAAGTAGATAGACCGAACAAAACAAGCAGACTCGAGACAATCCAGAAACGTGTAACTACTTGCGTCTCTTTCCAACCCTTTAACTCGAAATGATGGTGCAGTGGGGCCATTCGTAAGATGCGACGGCCCTCGCCATATTTTTTCTTGGTGTAGCGAAACCACCCAACCTGCAAAATCACCGAAAGCGTTTCGGCAACGAACACACCACACATGATGAACAGAACGATTTCTTGACGAACAATAACCGCAATCGTGCCGAGTGCTGCCCCGATTGCAAGCGCGCCGACATCGCCCATGAACACCTGCGCAGGGTAGGCGTTAAACCACAAAAACCCTAAGCCTGCACCTGCGAGCGCGCCACACAAAACGGTCAATTCGCCCGAGCCCGGTATGTATGGGAACTGTAGGTATTTGGACATGTTGACGTTTCCACTCACGTAGGCAAACACACCGAGTGCCGTACCGACCATTACCGCTGGCATGATTGCGAGACCATCCAGACCATCGGTCAAGTTCACCGCATTGCTTGTGCCCACGATAACTAAGTAGGTGAGAACAATGAATCCAAACACTCCAACGGGGTAGGCCACGTTCTTAAAGAAAGGTACGATGAGATCGGCTTTCGATGGCAGCTCCATTGTCATCCCCGATCCCAACCATCGAAAAAAGAGATCACCAATTGCAGCGGCATTAGGCGCAGAAACCGCGAACGCGAGATAAATCGCCGCAATCAGTCCGACAACCGATTGCCAAAAAAACTTCTCACGCGCCGATAATCCTTTCGGGTTTTTATGGACTACTTTTCGGTAGTCATCAACCCAGCCAATCGCACCGAAACCTAGTGTTACAAACAAAACGATCCAAACAAATCGGTTACGTAAATCCGCCCACAGCAGGGTAGTCAATGCAACCGAGAGCAGCACGAGCGCCCCACCCATGGTGGGTGTGCCGGCTTTAACGAGATGCGTTTGCGGGCCATCGCTTCGCACCGATTGGCCGATTTTCATGGCGGCGAGTCGTCGTATTACGATAGGGCCAAGTAACATCGAAATCGTTAGTGCCGTCATTGTTGCCAGCACCGCGCGCAGTGTGATGTACGAAAACACGTTGAATGCTCGCACGTCGGTCGCGAGCCATTGTGAGAGCCAGAGCAACATAGTTAGTGCGTTTCCATTGTTGTAGGGGAATCTAAAAGCGCGCTCATAACGTCTTCCATCGCTGCCGAACGCGCGCCTTTTATTAAGATGGATACGTTGGGTGCAAGCTCCTCCTCTACGGCGGCGATGAGTTCACCCTTTGAAGCGAACCACTGCCCCCGCGCTCCCGCCTCTTCGACCGCAAATTTCATTGGCAGGCCTGTCGCATAGAGCTTGTCTAATTTTGCTGCGCGAAACGCCTGCCCAACGGCACGATGCATCGCCTCGCTGTGTTCGCCCTGCTCCGCGATCTGGCCGAGCACAACGATCCGCTTACCCTCACGCAAGGAAAGCGTATTCATCCCCGCCGTAATCGAGGCAAGGTTGGCGTTATAGGTGTCGTCGATCAATGTCGCACCGTTTCTGCCTTGTCGAAGTGTTTGCCGACCGGACAATTGTTTGCAGCGGGATAGTCCTTTTGAAATTGCAGCCATTGGCACCCCAACCGACAGGGCAACCGCCGCGGCGGCCAACGCGTTCATGCGATTGTGATCACCCGCGAGCGGAAACCGCACTTGTATCGGAATCTCACCCCCGTACACGGCAAGTGGTGCGAACTCTCGTGCGTCAGTCCACTCTCCGCGTACATCACAAGTTGCTCCGCGCCCGAAACGAACCACGGGGCGACCAATGAGAAGTTGCGCCCAGTATTCTATGAAGGCATCGTCGGCGTTAAGCACCGACACGCCAGTCGTATTTAGACCGTCAAATATTTCGGCCTTCGCGCGGGCGACACCTGCGAGTGAGCCGACCCCCTCAAGGTGCGCGGGGCCTGCGTTGTTAATTAACGCTGTTTGCGGTGCGATGAGCCGCGACAGTAAGCTGATCTCTCCAAAATGACTCATCCCAGCTTCCAGCACTGCGTACCGATGTAACAGGTTCAACTCGCAAAGCATGAGCGGAACGCCAATATGATTGTTGAGGTTGCCACGGGTGGCCAAGACTGCATTGGGCACATCATCGCAGTGGGCATTGAGAATTGAGGCGATCATCTCTTTTACCGTCGATTTGCCGTTGCTCCCGGTGATGGCGATGACGGGAAGCGTGTGCTTTAGCCTCCATGCGTGCGCAATTTGCTGCAAGGCGGACAAGGTATCTTGCACGCGTACCGTTGCTCCGGTTGTATTTTCTCTGCCAGCGCGCGAGGCGAGACAGGCCGCAGCGCCCGCTGCAAAGGCAGCGTCAATGTGATCGTGTCCATCAAAACGCTCGCCTTGCAGCGCGATGAAGAGATTGCCGGGCTTGAGCGTACGGGTATCAGTTGAAACGCCGTTTACTTCAACGCTTTCCTGCGCATGCGTAAGGGTGCCGTTGGATACTTGCGCAATTTCGGCTAGCATCATGCGAAGCATAGCGCCTCCCTTGCGTGTGCTACGTCGTCAAACAGCGCGCGCACACCTTCAACTTCTTGGTAGGTTTCGTGGCCTTTGCCTGCAATTAAAACGATATCGTTTCCACCTGCTTTGGCGATGGCGCTGGAAATACCCTGCGCCCGATCAATGCACACTGTCGTACGCGCGCGCGCATCCGATGCAATACCTGCAATGATCTGCTCGATAATCGTACGCGGCGATTCAAATCGCGGATTATCACTCGTTACCCAAACGTGATCGGCCATGCGCGCAGCGATTTCACCCATAATCGGGCGCTTGCCTGCATCACGATTACCCCCGCAGCCGAATACAACGTGGAGCGCTCCACCCGAACCGAGCGCTTGCAAGGTGGCCAGCGCCTTTTCGAGCGCATCGGGCGTGTGCGCATAGTCCACCACCACGAGTGGGGCGGTTTGGTCCGTTGCTTCTACCCGTTGCATGCGTCCAGGCACTGCATTTAGCTTAGTAATTGCCCGCGAGATTGAAGCGGCGTCATACTCCAGCGCGCACAGGCACGCGACTACCGCTGCGATATTATCAACGTTAAATCCGCCCAGCACCGGCACTTTGGCCTGCACGCTACCCTTCGGGGTATCAACGCTTAACTCAATTCCAGCGCGCGTGCAACGGGCGCTACGTACATTGATTTGCGCAGCACGGTTACCGCTCGCGCTATAACGCAGGACATCGGCGTAGGTTGCATGCGCCATGCGGTCACACGCTGGATCGTCTGCGTTCAAAATTGCCCAGCGCATTGTTGCAAAACCGAAGAGACGGGCTTTCGCCTTAGCGTAGGCATCCATCGTGCCGTGATAGTCAAGGTGGTCGCGTGTGAGATTAGTGAACACGCCCATTTGAAACGCGAATCCATCTACGCGATATTGTTCGAGCGCGTGGCTGCTCACCTCCATCGCCGCAGCCTTGCAGCCCGCTCGCAACATTTTGCTCAACGATGAGGCAACGATCGAAGCATCGGGAGTTGTGTTGCCAATATCTTTGAGTTCCCCGATGCGGCCCGCGCCGAGCGTGCCGATCACGCCGCACGAAACGCCAAGCGTTTCCAGCGCTTGAGCAATCCAAAGCGCAGTGGAGGTTTTGCCGTTCGTGCCGGTTACTCCGATCAAGCGCAATTCGCTCGATGGACGCAGCGCATTGAGCTCAACCAGGAATGAATACCTGCGGCGTAAATTCGGCACTTTTACAACTTTATCTCCCGAAAAATTGGCTAAAAAACCTTCTTCTTCAGCGAGCACCGCACTCGCGCCTGCATCCAGCGCCGCTTGAATGTAGTTGCGTCCATCGCTGTGCGTACCTGGAAATGCGCAAAACACATCGCCCGCGCGTACAGCCCGACTGTCGGCGGTTAACTTGCCGTGACCTGCCGGCAAGAGTGAAAGGATGCGCGCTGTTTCGCTCACACTTCCTCCTTGGGCAGCGCTTCCGGTGTTGGAACTGGGCGGGGCAAATCGGGTTCGGGCGCGGCGTCAAACGGTACATTCAGCAAGCGCAAGGCTTCGCGCGTGATACGCGAAAATGCAGGCGCTGCAACGATGCCACCATAATATTTATGCGGGCTGGCATCCGGCTCATCGATCATCACGGCTACTACAACGCGCGGGTTAGACATGGGCGCGATCCCTACAAATGAACCGACGTATTTCCCATCTACGTAACGGCCATTCATCGATTTTTTAGCAGTGCCTGTTTTGCCGCCGACGCGGTAGCCCACCACGCGCGCGCGCTGTCCCGTCCCTTTTTCGCTCTCAACCGCCAACTCAAGCATTTTGCGAATCTGCAGCACCGTTTTACTGGTGAACACCGGCTCGCCAGCGACTGCGCCGTTCGTACGCATGAGCGTGGCCGCCTTGCGCTCACCCTCACTAGCGAAAACGGTATAAGCGCGTGCGAGTTGCACTAGATTTACCGAAAGTCCGTAGCCGTAGCTCATCGTAACTTTCTCAATTTCGCGCCACGACGCTGGATTACGTAAGCGCCCGCCGACCTCTCCAGGAAAGCCCGTTTGAGGTGAGGTGCCAAAACCGGCGAGTGCGTAGGATTTATGCAACTGCTCGTTGTTCATCCGCATGGCGATTTTCGCAGTGCCCACGTTGGACGATTGCGCGACCACTTCCTCCATCGTCATGTCCCCGCCCGCGTGGGCATCTCGAATAGTGCGGTTGCCGATGGTAAGCGTTCCAGGCGCAGTGGCAACGATGGAATCGGGTCGCACCAAGCCCCGCTCCAACGCAGTGGCCATCGTGAAGGGCTTCATCGTCGAGCCAGGCTCAAACGTATCGGTGAGTGCCCGATTGCGAGCTCGATCTTTGGTATAGGTCGTGCGCACATTGGGATTAAAAGATGGATAGTTCGTTAGCGCCAAAATCTCACCCGTTTGCGCGTCGAGCACCACTGCGCTTCCCGCCTTGGCTTTATGCTCTACCACCGCATCGGCCAAGGCTTGGTAGGCCAAAAATTGCAGGCGTTGGTCGATAGAAAGTTGCACATCCCGACCTTCTTGCGGTGGCTCCACGCTGGCCACATCTTCCACGACTTCGCCGCGACGATTCACGATTACTTTTCGTTTTCCAGCCTTACCACCGAGCCAACCATTTTGAGCAAGCTCAATGCCTTCTTGGCCGATGTCGTCGATATTCGCCATCCCCAACACTTGCGCGAAGGCTTCGTTGTGCGGGTACTCGCGTTTATATTCATTTTGAACGCCGATACCGGGGATTTTCATCTTCGCAATCGCGTCGCCCGCACTTGGGCTCAGCTGGCGCTTCAGCATGACGATACCCTCGTCCGATTGAAGCCGTTTGGTCAGCTGCGCCACCGGCATTTCTAGGAGCTTTCCCACCTCACTAATTTGGGCGGCAGACAAATCGGCTTGATCCGCTACCGCGAACACGGTACGCGCAGGCGTGCTTACGGCTAATACTTCGCCGTTACGGTCCAAAATGCGACCTCGAAATGCGGGTAACTCCACTTCGCGTGAAATACGCGCTTGCGATTCGTGGCGCAAGGCATCCCGCTCTTTTACTTGCAGCCAAGTCGCCCGACCAAAAAGACCAACAAACGCGCCCAGAAGCGAAAATAAAATCACCATGCTGCGCCAACGCGGCAGAGAGATCGGCGGCAACTCGCGCTCGTCGTGTTCCGCGCGCGCAGCGAAGGGGCTGAAGAGTGGCTTTTTAGCGCTAGGCGAAGCTGCGGTGAACGCTGCCATTACGGTTTTCTCGCCTGCTCGGTGGGTTGGGCGGCATGGGGCGCGGCCGCTGCAGCAATGAGTGGTTGGCTCGACGTTAAGTGGATCGTGCGCGTTGCGTCGGGGAATTGCATTCGCAATTGTTCGCGCGCGATTTTCTCCACGCGTGCTGAAGCCGACCACTGCGCCCGCTCCACTTGTAGCTGCCGAAAGTTCGTCTCAAGCTTGTGGGCATCCGTTTGTGCACGCGAAATTTGAGTGGTGAGCTTGCGGGCGCGGTGGTTCAAATGCACCACCGCAATGGCCACCACAACAAGCACCAGCAGCAATGCCGCGCACAACCGATGCCAAGCGCCCATCAAAGTTTCTCCAGAACGCGCAGCCGCGCGCTACGGGCGCGTGGGTTCAACACGAGCTCCGCTTCGCTCGCGGTAGCCGATTTTCCAACCAACGCAAACTGCGCAACGGGTAATTGCGAGGCGGGAATAGGCATTTTTTTTAAAATAATATCCATCGCACCTTCTGGGTCGGCGAGCGCTTGAAAGCAACGCTTCACAATGCGATCTTCCAGCGAGTGAAAGCTGATCACCGCGAGCCGCGCGTGCGGCACCATGAGTGAGGTGGTCGATTGGAGCATCACTGCGATCTCGTCCAACTCGCGATTGAGCGCAATGCGAATCGCCTGGAATGTCCGCGTGGCCGGGTGCTGCCCGCGTTCCCGCGTGCGGACGGCTTGGCTAACGATTTCCGCCAACTCTGCCGTAGTGCTGATTTCGTTGTCAGGCCACGCGCTGCGTGCTGCAACAATTGCACGCGCAATGCCCCGAGCAAACCGGTCTTCTCCATAATCTTTTATCGCTCCTGAAAGAGTGGATTCGTCCACACGAGCAAGCCACTGGCTGGCCGTTTCACCACGTGTGGTGTCCATGCGCATATCGAGCGGACCATTACGCATGAACGAAAAGCCACGTTCGGCAACATCGAGCTGCGGCGAGGAAACGCCCAAATCAAAAAGTGCGCCGTGGATGCGTTCGACACCCCGCGCGGCGAGTTCATTGCCGAGCGTTGAGAAAGGCGCGTGGACAATTTCGAAGCGCGCGTCGTTGATTTCACGCGCCGCTTCAATCGCGGCGGGGTCTCGGTCGAACGCGATGAGTTTTGCGTCGGCGGGCAGCCTAGAAAGTAAAGCGCGGCTGTGTCCGCCGCGCCCAAATGTCCCATCGATAAACACGCCGTTGGGTTGAGCCTCTCCCCCCGCAAGGGCTGCGATGCTTTCGTTAAGCAATACTGGGATGTGCATGGGCTCATGTGGAGAAACTTGCTAACTCAGAAGGCACCGGCGCCTGAGCAGAGGCTTGCGCGAGTGCTACGCGAGCGTGATACTTGCTCTCGTCCCACAAATAAAACTTATTGCCCTGCCCCATTAGCACGCACTTGGCGTCTAACTTGCCATACGCACGTAATTCGGGGGAAATTAAGATACGCCCGGCACTATCGAGCTCAACATGGTCCGCGTGACCAACAATCAACTCTTGCAGCAAGCGCACACGCGGCACTTGGTTCGATATGGCCATAATCTGGTCGGCCACCTCTTGCCAATCGTTTTTTGCGTAGAGGAGCAAGCAACCATCGGTATCGGCGGTCAGCGTTACCCAGCCTTCGCCACGCGCGAAAAGCGCGTCACGATGCTTGGTCGGTATAGCCATCCGGCCTTTAACATCGATTGCGAGTGAGGAGATCCCTGAAAACATAGTGTTTGGGCTCAGCAAAGGCTTTGGCCCCCACTTTTACCCACATTTCAACATTTTCAGAATAATAGCCCCTGTTTAGGGTGGGGTCAAATCGCTTTTTTTGTTGCCAAACAACGACTTAGGTGCATTTTCTTACAGTTATTTTATCAACTATAAAAATAAAAACATATCTAAATTAGACACTTATGACAGATTGCTAAGTTAAAGTCTCGGCAGATCCGAGTAATCCATGTTCAATCTGAGCAGTCAAAATATTTTCACAATACGATGAAAGGAGTCGGGCTATTTGACACCTCAATACGGATTAACTTGTGTCCGCGCGGACAAATGCATCCAAAGTAAACGAGAACTAGACGCGACTGAGTGGAAAAGCGCGCGGGCACGTTTTGCCTCCTAACCAAGCCCAGCAAAAAACTGTAACGACACCCAGCACAGCCTCATGACTCCAGGCGCGATGGCCTACATCGTCAAAAAGATCGGACAAAACGCCCTCGGCGAAACCGAAGGTAAGGCCATTCACCCGCACCTATTCCGTCACCACGTCGGCTACCTCATGAACGAGCGTGGTGGCATTACGGCGGTACAAAAGCAGCTTGGCCACCGCAACCTCACCTACAGCGCCGTCTACGCACAAAGGACGGATGAGAAGATGGCGGGGTATATGGAGATGCAGTAATCAGGCTCGGGCGTGAAAACCAAAAACCTAGCAAGATAAGCGGCGCAAAAAGCGGTATTTCTAGCAATTATCTGCGCAGATTTTGAGTGAACTTTGGAGAGATAATTATTAAAAGGGGCTTGTTTTACGCCGCAGTTTTTTGATTGTTGTACGTTCGTTCGGCGCAATGCGCTTCGCTTATTGCCGCCCTACGGAGTGCGCCCTACGCGCTCCGAAACCGGTCAAAACCTGCGGCGCATATCGGCACGTTTTTTTAAGATCATCGCGTGAAATGTGTGGGCATTTTTTAGATTAAATTTGAGGTGATAAGTTGGAAAAAGAGGCCGTTTTACGCCGCAGGTATTGGAGTAAATGCACGATTGCAAGACCAGACCGTGTCGTTCCTCGACCCTGTCGTTCCTCGCGGCAGATCCATTACACGTCCTGAGTTCTTCACCCAATGATGAATCGACGCGCTCGAACACCCAAACTCTTTGGCCAAAGCTCTGACCCGACGCCCGCTGGCGACCAATTCCA
>JANMDS010000235.1:0-15361 GCA_031376405.1 Betaproteobacteria bacterium | reverse complement strand
TGATTGCACGGTTGTGGTGCATTTTTCCACGCTGGTGCGCTCACGCCGCCATGCCACAATCCTGAAAGACATGGACAAACGCATCGCAATCTTAACCTTTGGAAATTTCGCAATCGGCAGCGGCGCGCTGGTGGTAGTTGGGTTGTTAGATCTCATCGCCCATGATTTAAGCGTTTCGGTCTCTGCGGCGGGGCAGCTTACCACGGCGTTTGCCCTTGCAGTGGCCCTACTCGGCCCGTTTTTCGCGACGTGGACAAGCCAACTCGACCGTCGGCAGGTCCTGCAAATCGCGCTCATTGTGTTCAGCGCAGGGCAAATTGGCGCGGCTTTGTCACCGAACTACCCGATTTTGATGGGATTTCGATTCCTATCGGGCATCGGCGCGTGCCTGTTCACCCCACACGCCGCCACGGCAGCGACCTTATTGGTTGCCCCCGAGCATCGGGGCAAAGCAATCGCCACGGTATTTGGAGGATTTATCTTGAGCACTGTGCTCGGCGTACCGCTCGGGACGTGGTTGGGTGGCTTAATTGGCTGGCGCGTGCCGATGGCGCTCATCGGCGGTTTGCCGCTGATTGCGTTAGCGTTCGTTTCGCTAAGTCTACCTAAAAACTTAATGGCCCCACCGATCAACTTGCGGGCCTGGGTCTCGGTGTTTAAGAGCCGCGGCTTAGTGCTTTTGATTGCGTTGACGCTCACGCAAGTGCTCGGCCAACTCATCGTATTTGGTTATCTTGGACCAGTAATGAAAACTTCGCTTGGGCTAACCAGTGCGGGCATTAGTGGGCTTTTTTTGTGGTACGGATTGGCGAATATGGCTGGCAACGCCATTGTGGCTAAATTGATCGATAGCCAAGGCCCCGCGCGCGTGGTTTCGTTGGCGTTGGTATTTACAGGCGTTGCCCTCATTGGGCTCGTTTTTGCTAAAGGCTCGCTCCCAGCCACGCTCATTGCGCTCGCCGTATGGGGCGTATCGTCGTTCGCGATTAATTCGGGTCAACAAGCCCGGCTCGTCGCCGCCGCGCCCTGGCTCGCGACTGCCACATTGCCCCTCAATTCCAGCGCGATCTATGCTGGGCAAGCCATCGGTGCGGCGGTGGGCGGATTGCTCATCGCACGCGGGCAAATGGACGCGCTCGGGCTCTACGGCGCCCCGCTGGTTGCGCTCGCGCTGGCGTGTTCGCTGCTCGCGATGCGTGCGAGCGGGCCTGCGAAGCCTGGGTGAACGCGAAAACAAAAAAAACCTGCGGCGCAAAAAAGCCACTTTTTTTAACTAATCTTCCCAAAAAAAACCGCAGCATGAGGCGCTTTTTCCGACCGATCAAACCGGACTCGTTACGCGGGACAAACCGCCTCAATCCAAGCACCGCGCCTATCGCACCGGCAAATGATGCGCCGCAACTTGGATATCACCTTTGAAATTCAAGTCAAAAAAACTTGCCTTATCCCCCAAATGGGGGATGGCGCGACCACCTTTCCGGTGATATCGTCCTCACGGAGTTTTGTCCAATAGCAGCAGATTAATCTGTGCACAACCTGAGGGAGTTTTACCTATGAAATACCAATTCCATCGTCGCGCGATTACACTCACGCTCGCGCTCGTGGCATCCAGCGCCGCGTTTGCGTCACACGTGCCTCCAGGGCCGACTGTCGTTAACTATTTGGGGACCTTGCCCATTGATGCCAACGCCACCGGCTCAATCAACTCAAGCGGCCAAGATGGTTACGATTTTTACTGTATCGGTTTGACCGCCGGGCGAACCGTTACCTTGGGCGCTTCCTCAGCGAATGGTCTGTTCCCCAACCTCATTTTGCTCAGCAGCATTGCCGCTCCAGGGGCAACTTACAGCACAATATCAGCCAGCAACGTGTCGGAAGCCGACAACTCATCAGCTGCGTCGGTAAATCTCGCGTTCACGCCTACGATCTCTGGCAACTACACGGTTGTAGTTTCCACGTTTACCGGGCAATCAGGCACGTATCAGCTCGGCGGCAGCGGCTTCACACCGATCAATGGGGTCTGCCCGGCTGCAGTGATCCCGTTACCTGCCGCCGCTAACGTACCTGTGCCCGCGTCCGATCCACTTACGCTAGGCGCAATGGCGCTACTACTCGCGGCAATTGGTGCGTTTGTTGCGCGTAAAGTGCGGACACGGTAAGTCACGATTGGCGAGCGGCATTTGGTCTCCTACCGGCGGCGCAAAGCGACCATTCTGGTTAACTAAGCTTACCGAGATTGTGGTTGTTTTGCGTCCTAGATTCCAGGCGTCGTGAAAACCTCGCGTGTGTCGCTGTCGATGATTGAGCGAGGACTCGCACCCTTATTTGATTTTTTAGTGTGCGAGAATTTGGGGATTGTTTTTACGAAGCAAAGCCAGATTGAGGCCGTTGCCGGAACGACGGCGCTTTTAGTGATATCCGTACCTGAGCGCTTTTACGGCCGTTTCCCGCAGGCATTGCACCCTTGCAGGTCAGACCGCGTCAGTTTTTCGCCGAAATGCGGTTCACCGATCATCCCGATGGAGCTGCTCGGCAAGTTCGCGTTTTTTCATTGCACGTGCGCCGCCTTTTCCGCGGCCATGGGCACCGCCACGTCGGGTTTGAACGGCAGGAACAAGTGGGTTGCGCAGTACAGGGGTTACACCCGTCACGGTTAAAGGCACACGTGGGTTAGGCACGGCCTGTGTCACCAGAGACTTACGAGTTGACGACATGTTGCGCTCCTTTCGGTGCCCAGTTTAAATTTGTCCAGGGCTTACCTCCGATAACGCGACGTGCGCCTCTAGGGGCTACAACCGTTTATCGGATTTCCGCTAGGCCGCGACGCGCCCGCGCCCCGCTGGCACATTCACCCCAACCAAAATGGCAATCGCAATGATAAAAAATACACCCGTACAGAGCATGGCTAACCGGTGATTTCCCTCTGCAAGCCAAGTAATTGCGCCGTAAGTGAGCGGGCCCAAAATGGCAGAAAACCGCGTGTAAAAACCCCATACTCCGAAAAATTCCGCCAATCGGTTTGATGGAGACAGATAGCCTACCAGCGCCCGCCCGCCAGACTGGCATGCACCCATGGCAATGCCCGCAAAGTTTGCGGCGATCCAAAAACCGAGCTTATCCGTACGCAGCGCCAGAATGGCGATGCCCACGATCCAAACCATTAACACCACGAGCAGCACCTCACGGTGTCCGAACTTATCCTGTAGCCAGCCAAATGCGAATGCGCCAATGGCCGCGGAGACGTTTACAACGATCAGCATCTTGATCGTATCCTCGGTTTTAAAGCCGAGCACCGCTTCTGCGTACACCGCCGCAACTGCAATTACCACTGAAACCCCAGCTTGATAAAACACGGCGCAGCGCATAAAACGGAGTAGTTCAGGGTAGTGCTTCACGTCTGCAATGCTGGCGCGGAGCTGACTAAAAAGTGCGCTAACGTGTACTTTTTCGCCTGTCGGCGGGGCGCGTTCGCGAACAGTTAGGAAAAGCGGCAAGGCGGCCACCACATAAATCATCGCCACTGCGATCATCGCTGCGCCGACGAAAGTTTGTGCGGATGCGCCCGTTCCGCGCAGATAGGTTACGAGCGCAAGGCTCACCGCCAATGCCAATAACCCACCTAAGTAGCCAATAGACCAGCCAAACGACGAAACTTTTGCTATGTCGTCGCCTTTGGCCAGTTCGGGCAAAAATCCAGCGTTGAGGTTTTCGCCAATGGCGTAACACACGTTACTAACGATAATGAGGATGGCCGCCCACGCGAACGCGCCAGGCTCTACCGTGGCGAGCAGGGCGGTGGAAACCACGCATCCAATGGTCGCCCAAGCGAGTCCTCGTTTTTTGGAAGCGTTCGCATCTGCCCACGCGCCAATGAGTGGTCCGGCGAGCATTACGATGAGGTAAGAGACGGAGAGAATCGCAGTCCAGGCAAACGTAGCCCAACTTTTGCCTCCCGCTACGGTCGAGACGAAATAGGCGTTAAACACTGCGGTGAGCACCACGGTGGTGTAGCCCGAATTTGCAAAATCATAGAGCGCCCAAGCGGTGAGCTCTTTTTTGGTCACAGGCGGAGTATTCATCGGCGAATAGTACGCCCATCACTGCTATCTGCCAGCCAAGTCCAGGGCGATGGGCTAAACTTATCACATAAATATGCTTTGATCATCGGCTAGGAAAAGTTCATGAAATTATTGGTTCGTCCTTTGCGTAATGCGTTTCGAGCGGGTGCACTAACCTTAGCGCTAAGCGCGCTATTTTCGCCCTTGGCATTGCTCGCACAAACCGCACCCGCCGCAAACCCTGATTTGCTAGAAGTGAGCCGCCTCGTGCGGGCAGGACAATACCAGGGCGCAATCGACAAAGCAAATACTGTTCTCGCGACCAAACCAAAGGATGCACTCGCACGCTTCCTTAAAGGCGTGTCGCTCACCGAGCTCGGCAAAACCAACGACGCTATAGCAATTTTTCAGTCGATTACCGAAGATAATCCTGAGTTGCCAGAGCCCTATAACAATCTAGCCGTACTCTACGCATCAAAAGGACAGTTTGAAAAAGCGCGAACCGCGCTTGAACTAGCGATCCAAACCCATCCTAGCTACTCCACTGCGCATGAAAACTTAGGTGATGTATACGCTAAGCTCGCGAGCCAAGCTTACGATCGTGCGCTGCAGCTCGATAAGGGCAATTCTGCAGTACAAGGAAAACTTGGTCTAATCAAGGATCTTTTTTCCACACAACCAAAGGCTTCGCAAAAGCCTGACCCGCAAAAAGTAGCTTCCCTCGCGACCGCAGCCCCGGCTCCGGCCGTAGCACCAGCGCCCGCCGCAATTTCGGTTGCGGCCAAAACCGAGCCAGTCAAAGCAGCGGAGCCTACGCGTGTTTCAAGTGCGCCGCCACCTTTAGTTGCACCACCCTTGAACACAGCACCAACTACCGGCCCGGCTCGTGCTATTCCGGTTACGAGTGGAACTGGAGCCGCAGTTGCTGCGCCACCTGCGCAAGCGATCGCCCCAGCACCTGCGCCTAAATCGGTGGTGCCTAGCGCAGAAGCGGAAAACGTACTCGCTGCCGTGCGCGGGTGGGCCGGCGCGTGGAGCAAACAAGATGCCGATGCTTATCTAGCCGCCTATGCTTCCGCCTTCAAGCCAGACGACGGCAAATCACGCCGAGAGTGGGAAAAAGAGCGGCGGGATCGCGTTACGTCACCTTCGTATGTCAAGGTTGACGTAAGTGACGCAGCCGTAATTGTGAATGGCGACGGTACAGCAGAAGTGAAATTTCGGCAGGGCTATGACTCGAATCGGTTAAAGAATCACAGCGTTCGTAAAACGCTGTCGTTGGTTAAGAATGGGTCAAGCTGGCAAATCGTGCGCGAACGCAATAGCTAACTCCGACATGCCGCAAACTGAGCAAGCGGCATTGCTGCGTTCACGGCAAAACTTATCGCCGCTGGCTGGGTTGAACACCGACGCGCGGCGCACCAAGGTAGTGTGGTTGGGACTGACCGTTAGCGTTGCGATCTTGGTTGCCTCGCTTTACACAATAGTTTCACCCCAAGGAGCCGCTCCGAGTGAAGCACCGGAGAACCCTGCGCGCCGTATGATCGCATCAATCAGTTCGATGGTTCATACAACCGCGCCCTCTGAACGGGCAGCCCGATCGCCGCGAACATACGCGGAAGCCGAATCGTTACTGTTCGATGCCATCACCGCGTTGCGCGAAGGTTCGCTCCATCGTGCCGAATCAACTGTAAACGTTTTGCTCCAGAAATATCCAAATTATCAGCTCGCACATCTCATCCAGGCAGATATTTTGCGTGCCCGCGCTGGACAGCCTACGCATATTGGTCAAGAAAATAGCGCTAATCCGAAGCTAGCAGGCCTCCTAACAGAGCTTCATGCCCGCCTTGGCAAATACAGCGAACCGGCTATCGATGGAAAGCGCCCAGAGCCTTTCGTGCAGCTCTCGCCGCAAGTGCGCTTCGCCATTGCGGTTGATGTGTCCCGCTCGCGCTTATATGTGCTTGAAAACGCGCCGATGGGCCCGCGCCGGGTGATGGATATGTACGCAACCATTGGCGCATCTGGAAGCGGCAAGGCCAAAGAAGGCGACAAGCGAACGCCAGTGGGTGTCTACAATATCTTGAGCGCTATCGAGCGGGATAAATTAAGTGATTTTTACGGTGAAGGCGCGTTCCCTCTAGATTACCCAAACGTTCTCGATCGACGCGCGGGAAAAAGCGGGTTTGGCATTTGGATCCACGGCGTACCCAAAGAAACCTTCGCCCGCGCACCGCGCTCCTCTGAAGGCTGCATTGTGATTAGTAACGAAGATTTGAAAACGCTCACGCCATATATCCAACCCGGTTCCACGCAAATAGCGATAGCTGACTCTATCAATTGGGTGCCAGCCGCGCAGGTTTCAAAAGAAGAGCACGGGCTGCGCAGGGCGATCGAAAGCTGGCGAATCGATTGGGAATCGCGCGACCTCAATCGATACATCGATCACTACGCGAATACATTTTTTAGCGACAAGGTCAGCTCACTCGATGAGTGGCGCGTTGTACGCAGAAGCGTAACGGAGCAAAAAAACTCAGTTGCGGTAAATTTGAATAATCTCACCATTGCCCAGCTCCCCTCCTCGCAAGACATTGTGCTCGTGATGTTCGATCAAAGCTACAAGAGCGATACCGCTGAGACTACGATGCGAAAACGCCAGTATTGGCAGCGGGATGGTGTGCGCTGGAAAATTATTTATGAAGGAAATGCTTAACACTATGAAACTCAAAACTTTGACACTTTTTGCCGCCTCGCTGTTGGCGGCCCCGCTATTTGCAGGCCCGCAAGTGGAGCTTAAAACAAATTTAGGCGTAGTCGTTGTTGAACTCGACGACAAAGCGGCGCCAAAGCACGCGGAAAACTTTTTGGAATATGCTAAATCTGGCCACTTCGACGGCACGATCTTTCATCGCGTAATGAAGGGCTTTATGGCCCAAGGCGGTGGATTTACTAAAGACATGCAGCAAAAGCCAACGCGCGGCGCACTCATGCATGAAGGTGAAGCGAACGTTAAAGTTGGCGCTAAGAATGAGCGTAGCACGTTGGCGGCAGCACGCACGGGCGACCCGCACTCCGCTACGTCCCAATTTTTCATCAACTACAAACATAACGAATTCTTAGACCACAAGGCACCGAGCGGACAAGGCTGGGGCTATACGGTCTTCGGTAAAGTAGTGTCAGGCATGGAAATCGTAGACAAGTGGGCTGATCTGCCACAAGGCCAGATGGGCCCACATGGCAACGTGCCGAAAGACCCCATCATCATTGAAAAAGCAACGGTAAAAAAATAATGGCAAACGTACTCCTTAACACCAATCACGGCGACATTACTTTATTTGTCGATGAAGTAAACGCCCCTCTTACGGCAGCGAATTTTTTGCAGTATGTACGGGAGGGCCACTACGATGGCACAGTGTTTCACCGCGTGATCCCTAACTTTATGGTGCAGGGTGGCGGCTTCGCGCAGGGGATGCAACAAAAGCCTACCCGCGCCAATATCGCGCACGAAGGTCAAGTCACGAGCGGTGCGGGCCTAAAAAACGACAAGGGCACCATCGCAATGGCCCGCACCAATGATCCCCATTCGGGGTCGTCGCAGTTCTTTATCAATGTTGTTGACAACGATTTCCTGAATTTTCAGGCCCCAAGCGGTAACGCGTGGGGTTATGTAGTGTTTGGCAGGGTTGCCGCTGGCATGGACGTCGTGGACGCGATTCGGAAAGTGCCAACCGGCACGAAAGGGTTTCACCAAGACGTACCCAATCAAGATGTGATTATTCAAACCGCGACCGTTGTTTAAGCTTTAGAAGTAAAACTGACAAAGGGCGCTCCATGCGCCCTTTGCTTTTGCTATAACTGCTGCAAAATCCAATTATGCGCGCACTGCTCATCTCCGACTTACACTTGTCTGAAACAGATCGCGCGACGCATAGAAAGTTTCTGGCGTTTGCGCGTGGCCCCGCGCGCGAAGCCGATCGGCTTTACATCCTGGGCGATCTGTTCCATCAATGGCTGGGCGACGCGCAAGTTCGTCATGACCCGTACGCTGCAGAAGTAACGCGGGAGCTTCGGGCGATTTCCGATGCGGGCACCAAGATTGCGCTGCTGGTGGGCAACCGTGATTTCATGATCGGGCAGGATTTCTGCGATGCCATTGGTGCACGTTTTCTTAACGGACCAACCTGCGAAGATTTTGAGGACCAGAAGATATTGCTTTTGCACGGCGACGAACTTTGTACGGATGATGTAGCGTATCAAAGGGCTCGCCGTGTTTTGCGGCATCCGTGGTTCAAGCCAGCTGTTGCACCGCTCCCATTTTTCGTCCGCGAACGGATCGCTCGGAATTTGCGCCGAAAAAGCACAGCCCAGAAACTGACTTTAAGCGCGCAGATTATGGATGTAACTGAAACAGCGGTAAGCGCCATGTTTGCGCGTTACCCAGCCCACACAATGATCCACGGCCACACACACCGGCCGAAAACGCATCGTTACCGCGTGGCTGACGAAACCTACACGCGCATCGTGCTGCCCGATTGGCAGGGAAGCAATTACTACACCGTGTGGGACAACAAAATCATACTAGACCACCCTTTATCCAATTGATCGAGGAACTAACGCTCGAAAATCAGAATTTTGGGCAGATAATCTCGCGAAATGGTGCTTTTTACGCCGCAGGTTTCTGTCAAAAAACAATTTCGCCTAAGTTAGCTACTGCGTCTATTGAGTACTCTGGCATATTTTTGCCACACGCACCAACTTTTGAGCTAACACTGCCAGAGTCTGCGACGTAACACCGCTCGGAAATCTCCGATTTGAACCCGCCTTAATCCCATTACAATTCGGTTGAAACGAATGCTGGGCGCATCCCAGTGCGAAGTCGCTTCCGTTCGAGGGTTTTTAATAGTGACCAACAATACGCATCATAAGCGTAGGTTTAGCGACGACGTAGTCGATCGTATCCTCAATGCTAAAACACCTATTCAAATTGTTGATGCGTTGGGGCGAACGGCAAGTGCACTCGAATTCCCATATTTCACCGTAAGCTATCAAAACCCCACGCTCAGCGGAAAGCTCATTCAGTTCGACAACCATCCTAGCGAATGGTTAACTGAAATCACAGGGTTTACTGACGACGAGGTTCTCTCCGACCCGGTGCTGAAGCATATGAGCCATTCATCAATGCCGCTTGCTTGGAACCAGAATACTTACACGGACGCTGGGCTGGGCTACATCTGGGAGCGGTCGTCTCGATTTGGAATGAAATCGGGCATTTGCTTAACGATTCATGGTCCCCACCTTGAAGTGCTTTATATCGGCTTCATACACGAGCAACAAAAACTCAGTGTGGCCCAGTCGGCAGACATTGTGGGGACGCTCTATTTGAGTGGTGCCGCGGTGCTTGAGCAATCGCGAACGATTCTTGATGCCGATGCAGAACAGTATGCTCGGGCGCTGACTGCGCGCGAATTGGAAATTTTGAAGTGGTGCCACGCTGGAAAAACATCGTGGAAAATTGGAATGATCCTATCTATCAGTGAAACAACGGTGAACTTCCACATTCGCAATTTGGTGCTGAAACTCGACGTTACGAGCAAACAACAAGCTGTTATTCGTGCGCTTCGATACAGATTGATTTGATTATTCCTATCACAAATTTTTAAAAAAAACAACTATCAGTTCTGGTAGTTACCAATCGCGGGCTAGCTCCGTGTAATGAAGGCTTCAGGTTGTTACCTCCGGAGCCTTTCATGAATACAGATTTCGAATCCGTTTCACCCAACGATACAGACGCATATTTGCTCGCTCACAACGAAATTGATGAGATTTCTGGCGGCAGCGATCCTACTGGCTTCATCATCGGTCCACGAACCTAGTCTATCCAGGCGCGGCGATCATTCTCAGTCGCCGCACTTTAGCGCGCTTGTTTTCGCATTTCGGAAACAGCGCGTTTTTTTTGAATAGAATTTATCGCCACAAACTTGCATGTGGCTTTTCAGCAACAAATAAAATATAAACATTTGTATGGTTTTGGCATTTTTTAGTCAATTTTTTCCTTACAGCTAGAGCGGGTGCATAAATTACGCATACATTTGGTCGCGATTAAGAGTTTGACAGCACCAATGTTATGACGCTACGATTTTGACTACGACAGTATTAACCGAATATCCCTTGAGGCTTTAAATGAAACTCAATATCTTCTTTCGCGCAATCGATTGCGACGTTCTAAGTTTTCTTCGCGCGAAGCTTCCGGTTAGGAAAAAAGCCGGATCGGCGATTTTTCGGTATTTTTCCGCTATAGCGGTGTCTGTGGCAGCCCAAAGCGTCAATGCATACCAAATTCCGGCGAACTCTGCTAATGCATGGACTGTAAATTCGGGGGTCGCGCAGAAATCCACACCGTCGGGAGTGCGGGTCAACATAACCACCACGGGGATAATCGGTTTTTCTGCACTCAGTAATACGGCCCTGATGGTAGGAACTGGCGCGACGGGTGCGGTGGCAGGGACCTTCCTTTCTCCGGCGCTTCCTGCAACCACGAATGGTTTGCAACTGCTAACCAGCACAGCTGCTGCGAATTCTTTGGCGACGACGTGTCAAGCCTCGAATCCAAATGATCTGCGTTGTAATACGTTTGGCACCGTGACCGTAAATTTCACAGATTCAGCAGGTCTACCAATCCCCGTGCGCAACCCCGTTATGCATTTATCGCGGGTTGCTGGGCGCTCGCAGGTGACAAGCGGTACCGTTGTGACCGACGAAGTGTATTTTGGCGTAATTCATACGCTTACCAGCGCTGGCGCGACGCTTGGCGCCGTAAGCTCAGGTACAGTTGGTCTAACCGTGGCGGGGGCGGATGTCCTGCCGGTAGTGACGACTGCGTTTGATGGTAACTGCCCAGTCGCCGCAGCGCCTGTTACCGCAGGCTGTGGAAGCATACCGATTCTTGGAACCGTCTCTACCCTGACCTTCGATATCGGCGCGCTAAGACATTCGGTAGCCGCCAACTCGAAATGGAACACCTTGGCCACGGGTGCCGACGGATGGTTCATTACGTTTTCGTTTGATGAAGATTTCGGCGACGTGCCGGCAAGTTTTCAAGCGGTTACGAGCGTAGCAACCACTGCCCCTGCAAGCCACATCCTGTCCAACCTCGCGCTTGGAAGTGCATTTACAACGGCGAACAACAACACGACAACGCTAAACGGTACTGTTACAGGCGCTGGGCCGTACAGTGCAAGCCCAGTGCAAGTTGCTGCAGGTGCGAACAATACCGGTGCTGCGGGGGATGGTTCTGAAGAAAACGGCCTTACCACGCCGCTGGCGGTTTTAACAACCGATAAGATTGGCAGCACCTACAGCTTAGCGCCAAGCTTAAGCGGCGCGACGCGCTCGGGGCAGGTGTGTGGATGGATCGATTTCAATCGCGATGGTGTGTTTACCGCTGCGGAGGGAACCTGTAGCCCGTTTAGCATCGGCGCCACCTCTGCAACACTTAACTGGACCGTGCCTACCGCTACAACAGCGGGCACAGCGTATGTTCGCCTGCGCGCCAGCTACGATTCCACAATGACCACCGCGTCCTTTAATGGCCTACTCAATAGCGGAGAGGTTGAAGACTATTTAGTCGAAATTAAACCGGCCGTTAAGGTAAGCAAAGTAGTTACGCCTGGAAGCGCTCCAGGGACGTTTAACCTCGCTGTGGCCGGTACAAACTTTGCCAGCGCTGTTGGCAATGGCGGCACTACAAACTTTAAATCGGTCTACCACACCGACAGTCCGGATGTGACCGTAGCAACGAATGTTGCAAATGCCGCAATTACCGGTCTGACCGTATCTGAATCCATCGTGAGCGGTGGAACATTCAATTCGAGCTACTCATGCGTCAATGGAACCGGTGCCTCTGTGGCGAGTGGAACGGGCGTTTCCACTTCGATCACCATTCCGCAATCGATTACCGGAGCATCGGCCAATGGTCGCGCTCAAACTATTACCTGTACTTTCACTAACGCGCCAACCTCAGACATTAGCGCTGCGGTTACCGTGCCTGCAGTGAGTGCCCCTGGCGGAACTGTCAATGGCACTATCACTTGCACGGCAGCGAATGGAACTGCGCTAAACGCAACCTGTGGTGCGACTGCGCTGGACAGCACGGGTGCGGTGATCCCTATTACGGTTACTGGCTGTTCGCCAACGCCACCTGCCAGCGTGCCCGTAGGTACCGCGATTAGCTGCAATATCAGCTACACCATGCCAGGAACCCCCGGTGGATCGGATACGGTGCCCACGGGTGTAACCGTCACAGCGACCGCGAGTGCGAGTAACGATACGAATGGAGCGAACAATGTAGCCACGGGCACCACTTCGATAGTTGATGCCGTGAACGATGCCGTTGGTTATCCCGGTGGAACGCTAGGTGCTACATCGCCGCTCGCTGGAAACGACACATTCCCGCCCGGCAGCTCCTTTACCAAAACCGGTGGCACCTGCGCTAACAGCAGCGTTGCGACTACCACCGGCATCGCAACCTATGACGTGCCCGCGACAGGGACTTGCACCGTAACATATAGCGTATGCGCGCCAGGAGGAACGCCCTGCGATAACGCGATAATGACGGTGACCGCAACGCCTTCGGATATGGCGCCAGTTTTCAGTGGTTTCCCTGCGGTTAGCGCACCGGGTTCGGTTGTTTCGGGCACCATTACTTGCACCAATGCGATCACCGGTTCGCCAACAGCCGCTGCAATCCAAGCGACCTGCAACGCCACAGCGGTAGACAATGCAGGCAACATCGTCCCAGTCATAGTGAGCGGATGTTCAAAACCAACTCCCGTCGCATCGCTTGCAGTCGGCGACACCATAGTCTGCGCCGTAAGCTACACAACGCCAGGTACGCCAGGTGGCAGCGACACCATCGCCACCAGCGTCGCGCTTACGGGGATTACTGGCTCGATTAACGACATCAACAGCGGGAACAACACTACACCTGCAATCGTACCGATTATCGATGCGGTAGACGATTCCGTTGGAAAGCCCGGCGGCACGTTAGGTGCCCAGACGAATCTCTTTCCGAACGACACTTACCCCGTGGGCAGTGCGTTTTCCACCGAACCTGGCGGTACTTGCGCGAGCGCTTCGGTTTCTGCGGCGGGTGTGGCCACCTACAACGTCCCGAACTCAGGGAGTTGCACAGTGAAATATAAAGTGTGCTCTGCGGCCCCAATTGTCTGTGACACAGCGACCTTAACAGTCACGGCATCAGCTGCGGATATGATCGCCGAAGTGAATGCACCAGCTGTTTCTGCACCAGGCGCTTTGGTAACTGGACAAATTACCTGCACAAACTCAACTGCGTCCGCTGCATCCGCAACGAATGCAACATGCTCGGCTACAGCGGTAGACAGTGGGGGTAACTCAGTGCCTGTAGCAGTAAGCGGTTGCGTACCCACTCCTCCAACAACCGTTGCTATAGGAGCGAAGATTTCTTGTAACGTCAGTTACACCACACCAGGCACGGCTGGCGGGGCGGACACAGCACCAACCAGCGTAACGCTCACGGCCACCACTGGAGCTGCCAACGACTCAAACCCGGGAAACAACGCTTCGCCCGTAACGATTCCAATTATCGACGCCGTCGACGATGCACCAGGGTACCCAGGTGGAACGCTGGGCGCGACAACGCCATTAGGCAGCAACGACCAATTCCCATTAGGAAGTTTATTTACGAAGACCGGCGGCACCTGCACAAATTCGACGGTAGGGCTTTCGGGGCTCGCAACCTACGATGTTCCGGCATTGGGCTCTTGCACGGTGACCTACAGTGTTTGCGCACCCGCTCCCAATGCATCGGTCTGCGACACCGCAACGATGACGGTAACATCTACCCCAGCCGATATGAAGCCAAGTTTTTCGGGCTTACCGACAACCTCCGCTCCAGGGAGCACCGTTTCCGGCACGCTTACGTGCACAAACGTAATTTCGCCAGTTGGTGGTGGTTCCGCAACGCAAGCAACATGCGGTGTTACCGCTCTTGATAGCGCAGGGCTGCCAATTGTAGTTACCGTGGGCACATGCGTACCCACACCGCCAGCCGATATTGCTGTAGGCGGGACGATTACGTGCCCAATCTCATACCAGACACCGGGCTCCACGGGCGGCGGCGACACAACGCCAACAACCGTTACCTTAACAGGCTCATCCGTCTCTTTAAATGACAATAACATCGGTAATACAACGACTCCTGCGACGGTTGGAATCATCGATGCCCTCGACGATGGCGCGAGTTATCCTGGTGGATTGACGGGGGTTTCAACTTCCGTCGCAGGCAACGATCAATTCCCACCTGGAAGTCTGTTCTCGTTGGAACCGGGAGGAACCTGCCCAAATCCAAGCATAAGCACGAGCGGACTGGCAACTTACGATGTTGTCGCCTCTGGAACCTGCACGGTTCTCTATAAAGTATGCGCACCTGCTCCAAACGCTACCCAGTGCGATACCGCAACACTCACTGTGACGAGTACGCCCTCCGATATGACCGCTAGCGTAAGCGTACCGACAACGGCCGCTCCGGGCGCTTCGGTTACGGGTACGATTACGTGTACAAATAATGTGGGAACAGCAGTTGGTGCGACGTGTAGTGCGACAGCACTCGATTCAAGTGGTACGAATGTTCCAGTAGTCGTGAGCGGCTGTAGCCCAACCCCGCCGGCCACGCTTGCCAATGGCAGCGTGATCACCTGTAACGTCGCCTACACGATGCCCGGCAGTCAGGGTGGAGCCGACACGAACCAAACGAGCGTCGTGGTTACTGCGGTAACCACCGCGATCAACGACAATGTGCCGACCAATAATACCGGACCGGGCTCGACGGTTATCGTGGACGCTTTGGACGACACCGTATCCGGTCCAGGCGGTACGACAGGCGCCACAACGAATGTTTCAGGGAATGATCAGTTCCCGCCAAGTTCAACATTTAAAGTTACCGGCGGCACATGTTCAAACACCGCACCGAATTCGCCCGCTTCGAACATCACCGGTGTCCTAACCTATGACATACCCGCCGCCGGCACGTGTACCGTTGTATACGACGTATGTGCGCCAAATCCGAACCAGTCGCAATGCGACACCGCAACCTTGACGGTAACAGCCGTCGGCGCGGAGATCAGTGCGGCGGTATCGGGCCTACCGACTTTGAGCGCGCCAGGAAGCACAGTCAATGGCCAAATCCAGTGCTCCGTTACTTCGGGCACTGCAACTGGGGTGACCTGCACGGCTAGTGCACAAGACTCGACTGGCGCCACTGTTCC
>JANMDS010000222.1:0-13648 GCA_031376405.1 Betaproteobacteria bacterium | reverse complement strand
CGCCGACGTGCTGTTGTGCTACCACCATCCGCATGCGCCCGTAGAGCTTGACCCAGCCCGCTACGATATGATTGTGCTGGGCAAAGAGCTGCTCGCCCCTTATGCGAAGTCCAATATGGACGGTACGCCGCTGCATACGTTGCCCGCTACCAAAGACGCACCCGTGCCCTACTTGGCGTACACCCCGAGCGCGTATTTAGGTCGCATGGTGGACATCATCTTGCAAGAAGCGCCACAGCGGGCGTGGCTGGAGTGCGTGTACGAAACCGATATGGCCGAAGCGCTAAAAGTGATGGTGCGTGAGGGCATTGGCATTGCGTGGCTGCCGGAGAGTTCCGTGCGCCGAGAAGTGCGAGCCAAGCAAATTGTGCGCTGTGGCGAAGGGCCGTGGCTGGGGCAGGTGGAGATCCGCTTGTATCGAGACCGCACGAATACTAAAGGCGAAACCCAGCGTTTGTGGGATGTTGTGAAATAGGCGTTTTTTCGGGAGATAAATCCGAAAATATGCTCTTTTTGCGCCGCAGGTATTTCTTAAAAAATGGCTAAATCCAAATCCCAATACGTCTGTAGCGAGTGCGGCGGCGTGAGCCCGAAGTGGCAAGGGCAGTGTGCGCACTGTAGCGCATGGAATACCTTGCAAGAAACGGCGGCAGAGCTTAAGCCAAGTTCCGCGCGCTTTGAAGCGTTGGCAGGTGGCACGGGCAAAATCGTCAGTCTTGGCAATGTGGAGATTTCTGATTTACCCCGGACTTCTACCGGCAATAGCGAGTTTGACCGCGTGTTGGGCGGCGGCTTGGTGCCAGGCGGCGTGGCATTGATTGGCGGAGACCCCGGTATCGGCAAATCCACATTGCTACTACAAGTGGCTGGCACGCTTTCCAATTCGATGAAAGTGCTCTACGTAACGGGCGAAGAATCCGCCGCGCAGGTGGCGATGCGTTCGCAACGCCTTAAAGTGCCGGCGCCGCAGCTTCGGCTATTGCCCGAAATTCGCTACGAAACCATCGCTGCTGCCATCGAAGCCGAATCTCCCGCGCTCGTCGTCATCGATTCCATTCAAACGCTCTTTACCGATGCGCTGACAGCCGCGCCGGGCAGCGTGAGCCAGGTGCGCGAGTGCGCGGCGCTGCTTACGCGGCAGGCCAAAACCCGAGGCTGTAGCGTGCTCATTGTGGGGCACGTGACCAAAGATGGCTCAATTGCCGGTCCGCGCGTGTTGGAGCACATTGTCGATACCGTGCTCTATTTCGAGGGCGATACCCACTCCAATTTCCGGATTCTGCGTGCGATCAAAAATCGTTTTGGCGCGGCAAACGAAATTGGCGTTCTAGCGATGACGGATTCGGGATTGCGAGAAGTCTCAAACCCTTCTGCGCTTTTCCTGCCCCGACACGCTGCACCGGTGCCCGGAAATGCGGTAGTGGCCACCATCGAAGGCACCCGACCGCTTTTACTCGAAGTGCAAGCCTTGGTCGATTCGGCGCAAGGCGGCTCGGCGAGGCGCACCACCCAAGGGTTCGAATCCAACCGCTTAGTCATGCTTTTGGCCGTCATTCACCGACACCTTGGCGTGCAAATTGGTGGACAAGATGTGTTTGTAAACGTAGTGGGCGGCATGAAAATTACCGACCCTGGTGCCGATGCCGCGATAGCGATGGCGGTAATTTCTTCGTTTACAAACAGACCTTTACACGCGAAATCTGTAGTAATAGGTGAGATTGGTTTAGGCGGTGAAATCCGGCCCGTGCAACGTGGGCAGGATAGAGTGCGCGAAGCGCTCAAATTGGGCTACGAAACAGTCGTAGTTCCGAAAGCCAATGTACCAAAGGATGTTGTCGACAAGGCTCATATTGTTCCCGTTACGCGGCTCGAAGAAATTTACGAGTGGGCGCGCAACCAGCCTTAGCACTTTCAGTGATTTTTTGCGATTTTCAACTTTATGGTCGTTTTTTTTGTCGGCCAGACGCCACATCCTTCGTTTATTGCTCTCGCGTTTCAGAATCAAATTGCAATTTAGAGCCAATTGGGATATGCTATGTAGATTAAAAGACAGATGATTAGACTGTAGTCATGAATCGTCTATTCAGTCTTTGCTGTTGTCCGAGCCATTGTTGTTATCGATCAAAGAAAAATGCACGCAAATCATCGGGGTGTTACGCTCATTGAGCTGTTGATTACCATCGCAATATTGGCGATCACACTGGCTATGGGTATTCCGGCCTTTAGCGAATCGCGCACACGGGCAGAGGTTCGGTCCGGTAGCGGTGAAATCGTTGGAGCGTTGCGCTGGGCTCGCAGTGAAGCGATGCGTACAAACCAATCTGCCGTCGTCCAAATCGGTGCCGGTGCAACCTGTGCCGACGGTGCGGCCGCCGCATGGGCAGTAGCACTAAACGCGCAGGTTGTTAGCTGTGCTTCGGTTTCTGAGTTCAGTGTGCGGTTCCGCAAGATCGCGGCACTGCCAGCGGAAACGGTCACGTTTTCCTCGCGCGGTTTGGTCAACACCCCAGTGCCGCCGTATCAAGTCTCGGCGTCGGTTGGCTCCGCGTTTCGCAAAATTATGATTGAGCTCTCGGGGCGCATCAATGAATCGAGTTAAATCATTGAAGTTTGCTAAGAAACCGCGTGGCTTTCTGATACTGGAAGCAGCGGTTGCATTCATCCTTGTATCGATCGGCATGATGGGACTCATCATGTTGTCGATTAAAGGTTCGCGCGCCACCCAGGAGAGTTTCGAACGTACGGAAGCGGTTAATCTGGCCTCGCTGATTGTGGCAAAGGTTCGTTCATCTGGCGATGGATTACTCGAATGGCACAACGTCGATGTCGCGAACTCCGCCACTTGGACCTCATCGCACTCCGCCACGCTGCTTGCGTTGAACGAAATGAAACAAGTGGCAAACGACAGGCTTTCAACGCCAATCGCGCGCATCACCTTGCGGGCACCGGACGGTATTACTAATTGCGCTGCGGCGCCGTGCGCTGTGCAAGTTGATGTTTCGTGGATGGGGGCAACCCAAAAACAACAAAACTACTCATTGACCGGCTGGGCAGGCTTGCAGCTATGAGCTTGTCGCATTCGCAGTCCGGTCTCACGCTTATTGAATTACTCATTGGAATTGCAATCAGTGTCCTCATCATGCTAGCTGCGTTTACGTTACTGCTCAATCTGACGCAATCGTCTGCGCGCGTGGTGCAAACGCAAGATGTTTCCGGGGCGGTGCGCGCCAGCGTCGGCTACGCCACCCGTCGACTTTCGGAAGCGGGCTTCGGAATCCCTACGTCCGGTACGGTTTTGACCGTCAGTGCAGGTTCGGGTAGTACGGTTGGCAATGCAGCTACGTTCCGCTCCCGCACGGTCTCAGATGCGATGGCGCCTGTGCTGCCTGGAGAGATCGAGATTTGCACGCTTCGTGCAATTCCTCGCCCGAACGACGTTCCCATTTTGGAGGAGACGTGCGTCGGGCGGCCCCCACGAACAATCATGACAGGTACCGTTGGTTTCGAGGTTCATAGTGGATGCAGCGCGAATCGTGATCAGCGGGTTACGCAATACCGTCGAGACGAGTGCGCAGTCGGACAAATCCGCCGGACGATCCGTACTACGATGCTCGTTCGTGCATCAACACCGGATCCCGTAGTTGGGCGCTTGGTGGCGGAAGACACCTACTCATTTCCTTCTACAGTTGAAAATCCGCAAGGAACAACTTACGTGGTGCCCACCCTAGCGACCGGACCGTTCAACGGATGCGAGGGCGATTGTCGCCAGTATAAACACCGGTTGCTTATCACCGAAACGGTTCCCCGAAACGAGCTTTTGATAAATGGAGTTGCGTTTTGAAAGCGCGGCTGAATCGTATTCGCGTGCGCGGTATCGCGCTGCCAATAGCGCTGATTTTGGTTGCGGTCGTGCTTGTCGTCGCGGTTGCGCTAACCCGAAACGTTGGCACTGAAGCACGTGTGGTTGGTAGCGAGGCGGACAGAACATTTGCCACCGAGGCGACGGATGCAGCCATGCGCGCCACGATGGCCGAGTTAAAGACGTTGCCAGTTGTGCCTCAGCTCATCGACACGAACGACCCGACATTGAAATGGTGGAGTGCGAGCGCCTTGCCGATCACCACAAATTTTTGGAAAACCTGCGCCTCCGGCGCTCCGGGCAATCGCTGCGCCAAAGAAACTAAAACGCAGGCTGGGCGAACCTATGACATTCTGCGCGTTGTACAGCCTACTGGAACCGTGGACGAGACTGGTGCCACGAGCGGAAGCCTCGTGTTTTTTTACCGTGTGACGGTGCTTATCACACTAGATTCCGGTGCACGCTCTGAGGTCGAGGCGTATGTGCGACGCCCACAATTGATAAAAAGTTAGTGAATATCGTGAAAAAATCTACTGACCTCAATGCGCTTGTCGAGTCCGTTCCACCAAAACGTGTCCCCGGTGGATTTGCTCTGAGCCTAGCGCTTTCAGTTGCAATTATTCCGTTCGCGATTTTCGACCGTGTGCCCGAGCCGGGGCAATCAGCGGGTACAACGCTTGTAGCCCCAAATATCATGATCATCATGGGCAATGGTTATTCCATGAACAGGGAGATGGACGATCTTACGTATCCAGGCGTGACTACCACTTCGGATCCGTTCGTCGACGAAAAAGCCCCAACAACGACTATTGCAACGGCACGTTGGAACAGCGAGCGAAATTCTGAACAGCCGTCGTCGAAGTTTTACCAAGCAAAACAGGCCATCACCAGTATCATGGATGATGACTCTGTGTCTGCCAACGTCAACGTGGGCTTTGCAACTTGGCGAACGGTATTTGCGCAGCCAGTCGTTGCGATCTCACGTACCGAGCAATGGACGGGCGGACGGGCGTTTCCGGTCGACAATACGGTGCTTTCTGCGCCAACTCCGACACGGTATGCAACGGCTTCCGATCCGGATAATTTCCTCGCGACCGAAATTGACATGTGGCCCGCGAGCCCGAGTGCTGCGACGTGTCCCAGCGACGCAAATGGCAACCTGACCAATACGCGAGCTGCATACTATTCAGCGAGAGTAGGCAAAGGGGTTTGCGACGGCGGACGCGCTGTGATCAAAGAGGCGGTTGCAGATTACCGCTCCGCAGTCGGCGGCATTGGAGGATTGCCGCGGCACGTGACGCCAAATCATCTCGGGGCGTATTGGAACGTTTGGTCAAATGGCGTGGGAACCGGAAGTTCTCAGAACGACTATCCCGCACCCGATAATTCGCAGTGGCTGGGTTCTTACTACTATTCGCGAACCGATCTGCCACCGAATACCGGCCACTTTTGCGGTACGTACTATAACTCCGAGTACAACTTTTTCGGCACCAGTTATGTCCTCGACTATAGTTTCGATACAGGGGTATGGGAGACGATCCGTGATTTTCGCAATACGGACTTTGATGGCAGCGGCAAAGTTTCAGGGTCTCCCTACGGCGTCACCTGCTCTGGAGCTTCACCGACACTGTCACCTGAAGAGCGTCGGCATGGGACTAAGGTCCGGCGCGCGGCTGACGGTGTGGAATACGAACCGCTAGCAGCGACCATCATGCCATTCCAGATTTGGTCTGGAAAATCAAACGAAACGTTACCGAATGGCGTGCTCAATGGCTGGAGCGGGGAAAACAAAGTAACCAATGGCGGAACTTCGACTGAGACGATTGAGACGAGTTACCCATCCGGGCCTGCGAACCCAGAAAATTCTGCGATACCAGGAAGGGCTTTGACATCTAAGAAATTGTTAAAAGCAAATATCGCCCATTTAGGTACGTTTCTTGATCTACCTGACCCAGCGGTGGGCTACGTTGATCAGCGGCAAACGGTGCGGGACTTTATGCTGCCAAAGCAAATGTCGGCATCTGGGACTGAATATGATCCTACAACGCAAAAAATCGCGCCGGATGCAAGTGGAAAATCGACCAAAGGCATTCGGGCCTCCGATGGGGGCTGGGATGGTCAGTCACCGGTTTTTGATTCGCTTTTAGGTGCCAATGCCTACTACGACGCCTATAAGCGCGTCGACCCCAACGATACGTGTCGTTCTAATCACGTATTGCTTCTATACGATGGGAAAGAAAACAGCCGATTTATTAATGGTGTTCCGGCTGATCCGGCGGAAGTATCTAAGCGACTTAAGGACGAACTTAACGTCTTCACGCACGTAATAATTATTTCTCGCGTTTCTGGGGACATCGCGGAAGCGAATCGGATAGCGGCGAGCGGTGGCACGGTGCAAGCGTACGTTATCGGCGATTACATTCAGCTTCAAGCCGCGCTTAAAAATGTTTTCGCCGGACTGCAAGCAAAAATTGCAACGGCCTCGCCAGCTGTTCCGCTATTTGTCCGAGCCGGTGACGCGGCGTATTCTCCCGTAACGTTTGCTGCGCCATCTTACGGCACCCTTGAAGCGCACAAAGTGCTCGCAAACGGCACAGTTGATCCGGTGGCGGCTTGGGACGCGAACGACAAAATGACCAAAGGGCTACGTAATACCAATCTGTACTCGAGTAACGGTTCGTCATTGGTCCGATTTGCGTCGCTGCCAGACGCTGTCTTCGCGATTCCATCGACCTCCACACTCACTCCAACAAACGTACGCGGATACACAATCGACCCTTCGTACGGCGCAGGGGCCTACTTAGCAGGTCGAAAAAACGGAAGTTTTATCGGACGAATGAGTTCGACGCCGCCTAGCGTTATCGATCGAATCATCTCTCCTGAACTGGCATTAGATCCGACTTATTTGCCGTACACACAAAGCCTTCCGAATGCATCCAAAATTGCACTTTTCGCGTCAAACGATGGATTTTTGTATGCGGTAAATCAAAACGGGCAGGGGGGGGAGGGTCAGTTACGTTGGGGATGGATGCCAGAGCAGTTTTTGACACGGCTGAAACAATTTGATTCGTTTCAAGGCACTAAGTCGATGGATGGTGACATACGTGTTGCAGACATTAAATCATCTGGATCATTTGCGCGTTACGTCATTGGTGTTGCCGACAAAGGTCGACTTCATTTTGGATTGGAGCTTGACGCTGCAGGAGATTTGGTTCGCGTTGCCTGGACCGATAGTCCTGTCACGGGAGCAGGCGACGTAAATACTGCACCCGAGGTGGTACGAAAAGGCGTAGATACGTTTGCGGTCTACCTAAGTGGGACCCGATTGGTCATTCGAAATATTGTGACGGGCGTGTCGACCGAAAAGAGTATGGCTGGGGTTTCAGCTTCGAACGTCATTCGCGGGCTTCACATACAAAAGGAGACTGCCTTTTTTGGAACACGCGAGGGTGATGTATTGAGCGTTGGATTGTTTGACGCGACGACACCGACCGTCATTGGTACGATGCGCCCGAACGCGGGTGGACCTGCATCAGATGTAGAGGTAACGGCCATCACGAGTGCAAATATTCAAGGTACGCACTACCTAGTAGCTCAAGCCGCGACGCGACTGACTGTGTTTTCCCGACCCTATCCTTCCATTTTCATTACGCCTTGGACTCGAATCTGGAGCACATCTGTGGTTGGTGCCGATTCGAGCATAGCGGGCGTCTCGCCGTTAGTTCTGCCTGCAAATGCCCGAATATCTGCTGCGGTTTCGATCGTGGAAGGGGTCATCTTTGCGCCAGTGACAATCGACGGCGTAGGCTCTGGGGTCGCGTCGACATCATGCTTACTCGGTGCTGCGAAGTTGTACTTTTTCGATTTAAAAACTGCAGTACATCCGAGCGATCAACTCGTTGATCGCTCGGATGGTTCGACAATCACCGGCCCGATTTCTATTGGGTCTGGGGATGCGCTACGCTTACGGCTTGCGCAGTTGGAAACAGGTGAAATTGGCGCGTATGGAAATGCACAAGCAGCAGGCTCCGGGACTGCGGGCACGGGTACGGCGTTAGTGGCTACGAAAACGCCGGGTACAAAAATTGTCTGGTGGAAAGAGGTGGATCGTGACAACTATTAATTTCTCTTTGCAGATCTTTATTGGATTCTGTTTTTTAAATCTTTCAAACTTTACTTTTGCCCAGACGCCACAGCGAACTTCAAATGGCTTGGTGATCAAGTCGACATCAAAACTGCAGCCGCCACAGTCGGTTTTATCTAAATCAGCTCCTCAAAAAACTGATGCAAAGCTGCTTCGGATCCGTCAAGAGCGAGAAATTGCTCAGCAAATGGCGATGCAGAGGTCCATCTCGAATTCGCCTGACACTAGTCAACGTATTTTTGTTAACCGCGCAACAACTTCGAGGGGGGTACCTGTCAATGCGAAGAAGTAAGCAGTATGGTTTTACCCTCATAGAACTTATGATTTCGGTCGCGGTTGTTGCTATCCTTGCGGCCATCGCGATTCCTAGCTATTCAGAATACGTGCGACGCGCTCACCTTGCGGATGGGCAAAAAGCGCTCGCTTCAGCTGCCGTCGACCTGGAGCAGGTGTTTGCGGACCGCAGGGCATATCCTCTCGCGCCCGATTTCACCGCGACGGGTACAACTTATATTGGTATTGCTTACGTACCGAGTACGGATCGACGTAGCTTCACACTCAACGGATCTGGTTCAGGGAAGCTAGCGACGTATTTTCTTGCGCAAACGAGTGGTGGCGCCCGATGTAAATGTGAGAAATGTGCCTCGGATCCAATGGCAACACTTGCACCAACGGCGACATCGTGTCCAGCTGGGGCATCTCCTTGGTGATTCGTATAATTTATATTATGTAAACTACTTGAGTCACTTTTATCGGCGATCTTGCGAACTCTAAAACTAAATACCTTAATTACGGGCTTCTCCTCAAAAAAATTGAGAAACTGATCGCTTAATTGGAATAAAGCGGAAAAAACATAAGCTAGCCATGGATCAGACAACTCGCACCTGGGAAGAGCGGCGTGTGGGCGATATCAACAGACCGCTGACAGAGCGGATTAGTGCAATGAAGACGTGGATAGCGGAGGCAATACTCCCCACCGCTCCATTGGCCGCTGAAAATATCGTCGCGGAGCTCGATGAAGCATGGGAAAAACTCGTCCTAGAGTTGTCCAGTGCCTACTCGCAGGCGGCACATCCCTTTAAAGGACTAGCAGCCCTTGCCTGGGATCAAACCCGGGACCTATTAGACTTACGCTTAGCTTTACTCGCAAAACAGTTCGGTCCGACTGCGCCCTCAAAAAAGACCTTTTTCTTCAAAAAAGCAATTCCCACTAGAAACTACTCAATCGTATCCGCGATGGGGATACTGCGACTGATCTATTTGACCTCCTCTAGCGCGTATCGCCTTGTTCCAAAAGGATTTTGGACGCTCGCAAACGCACTTTTCAAAAAATCCGTTGGCATCGTTAACGCGGGCGATCCGCTGCGGCTACCCCATCCCCTGCCCGCTGCGGGTGAAATTTACCGTCAAATTTTGGTGTACTCACTTGCAAATCCGCACTCGCTGCGAACCGGGTTCTTACCTGTAGCGACCATATTGCTGGATTACTTTGCACCCCTCGCCCGCTTACTCGATACCGCACCGGCGCAGGAGGGCGCCCGCGGGCTCTGCGTAGTTGCGCTTGATAGCGATCAAAGCCCGAGATCGGTAGCGCGAGCGGATCCACACATTTTCGGCACTTCATTCATGTTTATTCAGTTACATGATTTGACATATGAAATGCAGCACACCGCAGATTCCGTGGCGCGTGGCAATCAGCTACCGGTTAGCTTAGCGGGTACAGTAGACATAACCCGTCGTGAGAGCATTGAAGTCATTGGTGCGGCGCTGCGATCATTCGCCGGAATTGCGGCTCGGTCTATCCCTAGAGTGCCTGCGTCTGGTCCAATCGACGTAATTGGTGGTTTTTACAACGCCTGGACGGCCCTAGCAGAGCGTATCGACGAACCTAACAACCCAATGGCCACGGTTGGTAATGTTGTCAATCAAACCGTCACTGGCGTTGCGTTCCGTATCAGTAATAAATCTGAGCTTTCACTGAGAGTTGGTGAGATCACTCTCTTTCGTCGCCGTGGGCAACCTATCTGGCGAATTGGCGTCGTGCGCTGGATCGAAGTTGACTCCGTTATCGACGACGTCTTAATCGGTTGCCAGGCGCTCGGCTTACGAACCGATTCCTACACGGCTCGGGATCAAGATGGTTTGGATATCCCTATTATCGTCGCGCAGGTGCCCAATCATGTTGGCGATACCACGGTTCTTGTTCCCGATCAGGGCGTTGGAGCCGATGCTCAACTTACCACGTTGGAGGGCGCTGATCCGGTAACGCTTATCCTTACGGATCTTCGTGAAACCCACGTAGACTGCGCTCGCTACCAGTTCATCACACTTTAAGTCGGCAAAACCAACGCCGACTATCGGACGGGCATTACCGTTCATCCCCCATTATCCCGTTTGACTTATCCTTATGTCATTCTTCGTCTGTGGCGTTACGCGTCACGAATACGCGCGCACGGGGCGTGCTTAGGAAGCGAATTGAAGCATCTTCAAAAGGGATTTACTTTGATCGAACTCATGATCACCGTGACGGTCATGGCGATCCTGCTTGGGCTCGCGATTCCGGACTTTCAGCGTTTTATACAAAAAGCGCGGATTGACAGTGAAATTCTCGATTTGCAGAGCTTTTTGATGCGAGCGCGAAGCGAGGCAATCAAAACTGGCCAGGATGTCTGGGTGAGCGATGGAACGGGCAATTCGGACAGATGGATTGGGCAGCTTCGTTACTTTAGAGACGATGGAAATCTGACGCAAGATGCTCCGGAACCCACGGAGGGTCAATATCGGATGCCAGATCAAATCTTTCTCGATGCCGGTCCCGCCATAAAGAAAGGTATTGGGTACAACTCTCGCGGAGAATTAATAGGGGGCGACAACACCGTTAATGGCAGCATAGGAATTCAAGTCCCGAATCTCATCGGGAAACCTAACCACTACGTCGGCATTGTCAATTTCCACGCGACGGGGCGAACGACCGTAATTCGATTCAAAGATCCTGCTCCCTCAAAGGCTGCTGGGGTATTTGATGGAGGTTGGAATTGAAAAGCTACCGATTCCATTGCAATTCAGGATTTACGTTAATCGAAGTGCTAGTAGCGCTTTTAGTGGTTACCATTGGTTTAATTGGAATGGCGGGTATTCAAGCTGCAGCGGTGAAATACACCAAAGGCGCAGAATTTAGGAACCACGCAATACGACTCAATTACGATATGTTAGATCGGATGCGAGCAAGCTTGGCTTCGGTCGAAACCGGTGCATATCGCTCAGCGAGTAGCTTTCAGAGCGCAACGTGCAATCTAAATTTCGTCGCGGCTAACGCGGTTCAAGATGAAGCCGATATTGCAATCTGGCTTAATCAAATTGCCTGCTTGCTGCCCAGATCCACCGGTCGCGGCCAGATTCTGGTGGGAGCGCCCACGGCAACTGGCGCGTTTCCAGTGACTGTAACCATCGAATGGAGTGAAGAGCGCTATATCGGGGGAGAGCCTCAATATCGATACACGGCTCGGGCAGAATTGTGAGAGATAAATTGAAGAATGGCTCGATTTTGCGCCGCAGGTTTCGGGCGGGTGGATTCTCATTGATAGAGTTGATGATCGCGTTGCTGATCTCGCTACTCATCATTGCGGCTGTCGGTTACATCTACGTCGGAAACCGTAATGCTTACCGCACTCAATCGGCGGACTCGCGTCTCACCGATAATGCGCGCGTTGCCATCGAGTTTTTAAGCCGCGATCTGAGACTTGCAGCGAAGTTTGGATGTAGTCGCGTCGACCTCAAAGATATCAACAGAATTGAGGGTTCAGTAATCATAACGGCTAAGCTGCCACTCATGGCCGCGCAGACTGATGCGGAACTCGATAGCCTCCTGATTCCTAAAGCAGATATTGGCGGTGTTTCCACCTACCAACTGCTTGAGCCAGGACGAATGATTCGTTCCTATGATGGAGGCGCAAATTTTACGGGCATCACGCTTCTGCCAAGTTCGCCACGCCGTCCCAACACCGACGTTTTGGAAATTATGAAGGTAGGCTATACGGCCAGTCACCTCGCTAAACCTATGGTCACGGAAAATTCAGATCTACTCTTGGAAAGTATTTTGCCTGGCGCGGCGCCTGGGGGATCGGATATGCATACATTTTTAGTCAGTGATTGTGCGTACGCAGAGATCATCAAAGGCCGGATCAATACGTCTTCGATAGCGACAGGCGGAGCGCTCAAGATTGACAACCCAGCGTGGAATAACAACGGGAGAATCGCTAGACCTGGCGACGTTTACGCCACCGATGCGACAGTCGCCCTACTTGAGCCCGTGATTTACATGGTGCAGAATCCTTCTGCTGCTTCTTCCGTGCAAACACCACGACTAGTCCGGTTTGGCATAACCGCAAAACCGGAGCCTGACAAGACAGGGGAGTGGAGCGCCGCTGGCAGTCCAGAAATCATAGCCGACGGCATCGAAGACCTGCAAATCCGTTTTGGCGTGGCCACTGCAGGTGGCACTGCCAACGCGCCTGATCAGTACATGACAGCAACCCAAATCGACGCGGCTGGTGCGAACATGTGGCGTAACGTGCGTTCTGCGGAAATAACATTAACCGTCATTAGCGAGCGATCAACTGCTTCGACCACAGCGACTAATCAAATCAACAACGCGTCAGTTGATACGAGGCTTCGCCAACAAATCACCCACGTAGTTAGCTTAAGGAACGCACAGCAATGAATCATCCCATTCAATATGAGCGCGGCTTTGCACTCATCACTTCGTTGCTGCTTCTGATTGGACTCATGCTGTTAGGGGTATCTGCTATGGATATGAGCGTTGTAGACGAACGATTGGCTGGAAACACAGCGCACCGAAACACAACATATCAACTTGCGGAAACTGCGCTGCGTCAGGCTGAGCGGGAGCTAGACAACAACCCTAGTATGGAAGTCGGTTCGGTAGCTTGGAATAGTACGCGACTTCAAAAGGGTGCGTCGTCCTTTGGCTTTACATCGTCCTCCGATTGGGCCAATGCCCGCACGGTTGTTATTCCAGGCGCTCAGTCTTCGCAAACAGTGCAATATCAGATGGAAGAATTGGAAGAAATGAGAGCATCAGGTCGACTCAAATCGCGCGTTTGGCGAATTACTGCCCGCGCAACAGACTCGACTAACAATTCCGCTGTCGTATTGCAATCATTCGTTATGAAAACGCGAAATGACAGTGCGGACTCTTGAGTTTTCGAACAAAAAACCATTCGCTGTAGGAGTATCAAAATATGTATCGTATTGCTTCTAGACTTTCATTCGTGTGTGCGCTTTCCGCATCCGTCCTGTTTGGTGGATCATCACACGGGCAGACCGCACCGGCTCAAACACCTCTTTTCATCACAGCATCCGCCCCTCCCGCGATTTTGTTGAATTTGGGTCGCGATCACAAGCTTTATTACGAGGCCTATAACGATGCGACAGATATCAATGGTGACGGGGTAGTTGATACCCGTTACACACCCGCAGACTACACGATAAATGTAAACGGCACGTCAACCTTGGTCAAGGGCATTGACTATTTTGGTTTATTTGACTCTTACAAATGCTACACCTACTCCACCTCCAGCGATAAATTCATCCCGAACTCGATAACCGCCGACAAAAAGTGTTCA
>JANMDS010000172.1:0-7362 GCA_031376405.1 Betaproteobacteria bacterium | reverse complement strand
TCTCAATACTGTTCGGTTAATGCAAATTCACGACGTTGGGCGGCGGGCTGCCCACCCCACCTGCTAACGAGTGCTTCAACGCGCACCGCTATTTGCAATTCGCAGCGATGTACTGCTCCGTTTTCGCGATCTCACCGGGCAGCGCTTCCCGTTCAGATTGCGATAGGATTTCACCCGGCGCGGGGTTTAACATTTTTCGCATCGCTGCCAAATTTTGTGTTTGTTGCAGGCAGTCTTCATTTTTCATTCCAACTTGCCGCGACTCTTCGTTTTTCATCATCGCCATTTTTCTTGCTTGATCCGCAACCTGACGGATTCCGCACTCCGAGGTAATCGCTTGTTCAATGGCGATTATTTTGGCGGGTATCGCGTCGCTCTCTTCCTTACCATGCACGTCCTTCGGCGTGGCAGGTTGCATTGCCCTGAGTGCAACAGCTGCGCGCCTGTACAGTTGGCAATCTTTAAGCCGCAGACTTTCTGGCGAGCGCTCTGGAACGTACTGGCAATCCGCGGAAAGTTTTGGTTTCAGTTGCGCGATATCTAGTGCAAGAAACGCGCGACCTGCCGTGGATACCGATTCGTCTTTAGGATTGCCAAGAACGTTTCGCAGGGCTCTCATCGTCTCACTTTGTAGCTTGCACTCATCTGGTTTATCCGCCACATCCTCCGCTGTTGGCTGCCCCGATTCAAGGCGTTGTGCCTGCGCTTCAACGCGCTTTTCCTCCGCCACGAGCTCTGAGACGAGTCTAATTGCGTCGTTTCTCAATTCAGCGTTTAACTGCGCGCATTGTTCTGGCGTACGCTGCGCATTACACGCAGTATTTTTGATTAAGTTAAGTAAATCAACGAGCTTAGCGCACTGCTCTGGCGTGTAGCTCGGATCGCAGGCAGGGTCAAGGGGCGCCGCCATTGTTTTCGCCGCGCTCGAAGCGTCTACCAAGGGTGTCGAAGTCGGTTTTTTTGAGTCTGTACACGCGGCGCAAAGAAACAGCGCGAGACACGCCGAGGTTAGCAATGATCGAAACTTTTGCATTTTTTTTCCGAGAGCTGGCCACGCAGTGACCTGTGAGTGACAGTGTAGCCTTCGAGGAGCGTAGCTTATCGCATGATTTGATGGTCTCACGCAACGTAAACGCCGTTCAGGCATCCCGCGCCCACGCCGTCAACCTTCCACCTAAATCCCACCCAAATTTTTTGGCAGATATTTGCGAAAAAGTGCCTTTTTCACGCCGCAGGTATTTCGCGTTATTCCTTCCACACCACTGCGTCATCTACTGCGTAGAGCTTGCAAGGGGTTTTCGCCGTTCCCGCGCAGCGCTCGAGCGCGCGCGCCATCGCGTTCTCGCCGGATTGAAAGCTCCATTCACCTTTGGGGCCGATGGCGAAGGCGCGGGGGAGGTCGGCGTTGAGGAAGCGGGGGTAGCCTGCGTCTTTTGTATCTTGTTTCACGAGCGGAAGTTTTGTCGCGTCGTCGAGCGCAGCGAACGATGTGGCAGCGGGCGTGTTGGTGGATTTTGGCGCAGCGAAACCGAGCGTGGCGATGAATTGATCGACAAGCGGGCGCCATTTTGCAAAGCCTGCGCCAATCATCGCGTGGCCGTCCGCTCCGATGGGTGGCAGCATGTGGAGCTGGGCTTTTCCACCCGCGCTCACGTAGGCTTCGTGCCATTTTTTCGGTAGGCTCGCGCCCCAATACAAATCGTTTTCGGCGTAGAGCCAGAGCATCGGAGTGGCCCCCGCATTGGCTTTGCCCGCATTCCCAAACACGCTGCCAAGTTGAAACGCGCCGCATGGATTTTCACGGCGAGCCACCGGGTCTCCACCACCGCCGCCTGCGAAATTTATGCCCGCGATCACGCCGGGGATTTTCTGTTCCATCGCTGCAATCGTTGCGAAGCCGCCCATCGATTGCCCCATGAGAATCACTTTTGATTTATCCACCCACGGCTGCGCGGCGGCGAACTCTACGGCAGCCCGCGCTTGGGTAGATGTGGACGCAGCGGCAATCTCATAGCGCTTTGCGTTGCACGGGCCCGTTTCCTCTGGGTCGGGCTCGAGGCCCGTGTCGCCATAACCCAATCGCGTGGGCACGAACACCGCGAAGCCGCGCCGCGTCCAGTAGCGCGCGATGTTGAGATAACGCCAGCGCCCCGGCGTGGCTCGGTCCGTGCCGCTGCGCCCATGTTGCATGACCACCACTGGAAACGGTCCATCCCCTGCAGGCTTGAAGTGGCTCACAATCATCTCGCCCGTACGCGCATCACCAAAAATGGGCTGCACAGTCACCTTCACTTTCGCAATGGCTTCGTTGAGATCCCCCGCTAATTGCGCAGGCGTCGCCCCGCCTTCTTCTTGCGCGGCGCTCTGCCCGAGCGCTGGAAAAGTAACAGCAATAAACCCGAAGAGTAGGGTGAGCTTGGAACGTAATTTCATCGACGAACCTCTTTTCAGATGGATATGGTGCATAAACGAAATTGGGCGCTAAAAGAGCGCTCAGAACGGCTCAAAACCTGCGGTGCGAAACTGCCATTTTTTGGGAGATAATTTCAAAAAATAAGCTACTTTGCGCCGCAGGTATTAAGCTTGAACTAACGCGCAGGCAAGCCATTTGGCCCAGCGCAGGCGGAGTCCGCGAGGCTGCCAGTGGCTACGCGCGAGGGACCTACGATGGAGGCATCAAACGGGTGGATATTTTTCGGGTATAGCTTGCAAAGCCGCTTGACGTAGTTGCGCGTTTCATTAAAGGGCGGCACGCCTTTGTAACTTTCCACATTGCCTTCGCCCGCGTTGTAAGCTGCGGCGACCCACGGCACGTAGCCTTTAAAGTAGGCCAATAACCAGCGCAAGTAGAGTAAGCCGCCGCGCACGTTTTCGCTTGGGTCGTAGGTGTTTTTCACACCGAAGCGATCTGCTGTGGCGGGAATCAATTGCATTAAGCCTTGGGCGTTCATCGGGGATTTGGCGCGCGGGTCAAACGCGGATTCGATGGTGATGATAGAGAGCGCGAAATCGGGGTCGATACCAAATTGCGGGGCGAGGCGGCGCACGATGGACACCACACGGGCCCGCTCGGCTTGTCCGCGCGTCCAGTCAATGCTGGCGACGAATTCGGGGTTGGCAATGGTGGTCCGCGCGTTTTGGCCTGCGGCATAGACGATGGCAATGGGAGGCTCGGGCGGCAGCGTGGGCTCGGTTTCTGGCCCGAGCAGGCAAGTGGGCAAAAACGGGGAAGGGCGGCCAACGAAGGCTTTCATGCGGGCGGCGTGTTCGTGGCCCTGATCGGCGGCCAGCGCAAAGAGGGCGGCGGCCAGGCCATTATCTCGGGCTACGCCCCGGCCGTTGGCGACCATCCAGCCTAATTTAAATTGGGCATCGGCGTGCCCCAGCTTGGCCGCTTCGCAATAAAGCGCATAGGCTTGGGTGGCATCTTTGGGCACGCCCTCGCCATGTTCGTAGCGCGTGGCCTCGGCGGTAAGCCGCGGGCCTTCAAGCGTGGGGTCGTATGTACGCGACAAAGCGGGCACGCTAGATGTAGCGGCCAGTAAAAGTGCCCCGATAAGACTTATAATCCTCATTGCATACTTTTTTGACGAACTTAGCTACCGCTTCGCCTGTAACGCCGCAGTTTAACGCGTGCGTAGGTTATTTCAGCGAAATGATGGGTAGCGTTTTGGGGACAACATGACCACACTCGCAGTCGTAGGCTTAGGCTACGTCGGACTTCCACTTGCCGTGGAATTCGGAAAAAAACACAACACCATCGGCCTTGATCTTTCCGAAGAGAAGATCAAGTCGTACAAAAAATTTATCGACCCAACGGGTGAAGTTTCGAGCGAGCAATTAAAGTCCGCAAAAAAACTCAAAGTCACCACCGATGCAAAAGCTTTGGCGAAAGCCGACTTTATTGTCGTTGCAGTGCCTACGCCGGTCGATGAAGCCCGTAATCCCGATTTCTCGCCCCTGATTGGCTCCAGCACGGCGGTGGGCAAGCACATGAAAAAAGGCTGCATCGTGGTGTATGAGTCCACGGTGTATCCCGGTGCTACCGAAGAAGTGTGTATCCCCATTTTAGAAAAAATGTCGGGCTTGAAATGGAAAAAAGATTTCAACGTAGGCTACAGCCCCGAGCGGATTAACCCGGGCGACAAAGAGCGCACGCTCACGAAAATCGTAAAAATTGTCGCGGGTGATACGGCGGCTACGCTCGATAAAGTGGCCGAAGTGTATGGCGACATTATTACGGCGGGCGTGTATCGCGCCAGCAGCATTGCCGTGGCCGAAGCGGCAAAAGTAATTGAGAACACGCAGCGGGATTTAAACATTGCGCTCATGAATGAGCTGGCGGTTGTGTTTGATCGTTTGGGTTTGGATACGATCGAAGTATTGAAAGCGGCCGGTACGAAATGGAATTTCTTACCGTTCCGTCCGGGCTTGGTTGGCGGCCATTGCATCGGCGTTGATCCGTATTACTTAACCTTCAAAGCTGAGATGATGGGCTATCACCCGCAAGTGATCTTGGCCGGGCGACGCATCAACGACAACATGGGAAAATTCATCGCCGAAAAAACGGTGAAAGCCATGATTGCCAACGGCGTTTCGGTCAAGGGCGCGAACGTAAACGTGTTGGGTTTAACGTTTAAAGAAAATTGCCCTGATTTGCGCAATAGCAAAGTAATTGACGTAATTCGGGAATTAAAAACCTACGGCATCAATGTGCACGTGCATGACCCACTGGGCGAGCCTGCAGAGGCGATGCACGAATACGACGTGAAGCTCAAAGCCTGGAAAGATTTGCCGAAAGCCGATGCCATCGTGGTGGCGGTGTCCCATAAAGAATATGTAGATTTGCCGATTGCAAAATTCTCTAAAGTATTGAAAGCCAAGGGCGTGTTTACGGATGTGAAAAGCGCGTTTGATGTGAAAGCGGTAAAAGCAGCGGGCTATACGTTATGGCGGCTATGAGTTCGGCTTACGAACAACTTTGCGCCGAACTCAAGGGCGGCAAGCCCCGTCGCTGGGTGGTAACCGGCGCTGCGGGCTTCATCGGCTCCAATTTGGTTGAGCAACTCTTGCGACTCGGCCAAAACGTGGTCGGGTTCGACGATTTTTCGACCGGCCATCGCCACAATCTCGATGAAATTCGCACTGAAGTGGGCGCGGATGCGTGGAAGCGATTTGAGTTTGTTGAAGGCTCAATTGAAAGCCTCGATGCGTGCAGTAAGTTGTGTGCGGGCGCGGACTATGTGTTACACCAAGCCGCCCTTGGCTCCGTGCCGCGCAGTATCGAAGTGCCCTTGGCTACACACGCAGCGAACGGCACCGGATTTTTGAACATGCTCGTTGCCGCGCGGGACGCAAAAGTGAAGCGCTTTGTTTATGCTGCATCAAGCTCTACTTATGGCGACCACCCTGGTTTACCGAAAGTGGAAGATCAAATCGGCAAGCCGCTTTCGCCTTACGCGGTCACAAAGTATTTGAACGAACTGTACGCTGATGTGTTCGCCACGACCTATGGCATGCAAAGTGTGGGGTTGCGTTACTTCAACGTATTCGGTAAGCGGCAAGACCCCAATGGGGCCTACGCAGCGGTGATTCCACGCTGGGTGGCTACGATGCTAAAAGGCGACGCCATTACGGTAAATGGCGATGGGGAAACCAGCCGCGATTTTTGTTTCATTGACAATGTGGTGCAGGCAAACTTGCTTTCGGCCACCACGCAATCGGCGGATGCATACAACCAGGTTTACAACGTAGCCGTCGGCGGGCGTGCCACGCTAAACGATTTGATTGGCAATTTGCATACGAGCCTAACCGCACTGAAGCCTGGTTTGCAAATACCTGCCGCCCAGTATGGTCCGACGCGCGTGGGTGACGTTCGCCATTCGCAAGCGGACATTAGCAAAGCAAAGCGGCTGCTTGGCTTTGCGCCAACCCACAATTTATTGCAAGGCTTAGAGGTAGCAATGCCTTGGTATGCGCAACGTTTAGGTTAAATCGAAGGCAATACCTGCGGCGTAAAAACCGCATTTTTGGGGAGATATCTCCAAAAAAATAGCGATTTCGCGCCGCGAGTTTGGAATGGAACTACAAGAAAAAGGACGCGAAAGCGTCCTTTTTCTTGTAGTGCGTACCGTCAACTAGTTTTGTGAAATGAATTGTTTGATCAGCGTTTGCATCGCTTCAGCGGCGGGAATTTTGAGCGCTGCATCGGCCTCTTGCCGCGCGCGGTCCTTTTGCCCTGCGCGGGCATAGGCCTGCGCTAAGTGAAAGCGAATCTCCGCGCTTGAGCTCGCTGCAGCACTCGCTTCGGATAGCAGCTTGATCGCGCGCTCGTGCTCGCCTTTTTCCGAGAGAATAACCGCTACCGTATCTTGGATCGCAGGCGCGCGCGGCGCCATTTTGAGCGCGCGCTCCGCGATACCAATCGCGTCTGGCGATTTAGCTTGATGCGAGCACCACGCCAAATTATTGAGCGCCATAATATTGTTGGCGTCGCGCTCTAACACTTTGCGATAAAACGGCACGGCCTGAGCGAAGCGACCGGCGCGCAATTCAACATCGGCCTGATAGGTCAGAAACTGCGCGTCGGTTGGGTTGTCTTTTGAGAACCGATCAGCCAGCGCATTCGCTTCCGCAGAAAGTCCCGCACGTTTGAGCGAATCGTGATATCGCCCAGCCAATACACCGTTTTTTGGCTCGATCGCGAACGAACGTTTATACGCTTGCGCGGCCTTCGTCCAGTCGCCACCAGTAATTGCGAGTTCAGCCGCTAAATTCGGGCCAAGCGTAGATTTGGGCTGTTCCTTTGAAAGCTCATCGGCAATGCGCTCTGCTTCTGCTTTATTGCCTTGCCGGAACACAATTTGTGCAAGCATAGCTTTGGCTTGCGCCGGAGAAGGCTTAATCTCCAGCGCCCGATTCAGGCTTTGCACCGCACCGGCATCGTTTTTGGAAAGCACGTACGCTTCGGCCAGCTGCATCCACGCTAACGGTATGTGCGGTTGCAATTTGGTCAGTTTCGAAAACGTAGACACAGCGCCTGGCCCATCTTTTTGGGCGACTTGGAGTCCGCCGTAACGCTGCATCAGAGCAATATCTTCAGGAGATTTTTGCGATGCATCTCGTAGGATTGCGAGCGCTTTGGGGCCATCGCCAATTCGCGATAAAAATGCGGCCAACTGCATCGGAGCCTGGGAGGAGCGCCCACCGAGTTGCTGGGCTTTTTCGTACAGCGCGAGCACCTCTGCGTTCGGCGCTTTGAGTTGCTCCTTCAGTTGCGCCAAAGCCAATACGCCCTGGGGGTCGGTCGGATATTTTTTGTTGAACGCTTCGATCCGCGCAATCGCATCGGCAGGTTTGTTT
>JANMDS010000170.1:0-4132 GCA_031376405.1 Betaproteobacteria bacterium | reverse complement strand
TCAAGCTCAGCGGCGTGGCGGCGGTGGCGCGCGGCGTAGTGCGTACCACTTGGCTGGCCGGTAGGGGAACACCCGTTTTGAGATGCGCATACATTGCATCGAGCGAGCGGATTAAGTACGGGTGAAGCGGAACGAAGCGGGTATCGTATCCGAGCAACGCCCCGAAGGCTAAGAAGGTGTCAAAGTGTTGCGCGTTGGTAACCTCGATGTAGCGCAGTTTGGAGTTCCCACCCTCAACCGAGGCGTTTTTACCTACGTAGGCGCGCGAGGCATGGTTCACTGGGATGAGCGTGTCGCTGCGCCCGCTAACGACGATGACGGGCTTGCCACGCAGGTTGCCCGTAAGCGCCGTTTCGTTCACGCCTGCGAGTACACGATCCGATTGGGCCTTCAACGTGCCCGTAAGTGCCGCGCCAGTGACTGCATCTTTGCCGGTTGCGAGCGAGCGTGCGCACAGCGCGCCATCAAGCGCGAAGTCTGCCGTTGCGCTGCTGGGGGAGGTGGCTAGGAAATCAAGCCGCGCGCCACCGACTGATTCGTTGTACACCACGTTTACGCCCCCCGTGGGCGGCACGCCGTTGCCGGTTGCGAAAAGCGATTTTTGTGTATTCGCCACTTGCGCAATCACTTCGCCCGTCGGCGCGGTATTGGCAAAGCTGTAGCCACACACGTTATCCGTTACGCTAAATTTTCCGTAAGTGTTTAAGTACGTCACCACAATCGAATTGGTTGCAAAGCGGAAATGCGATTGCTGCAAAAAATTTGTTTCGCTCTGCCATCCATAGGCATTCATTTTGGCCAACGCATCGTCTGCCTGGGCGGTAGCCGTTGCGCCTGCAACCAAGCCTTTAGCTGCGAGCGCGGTGCAGCGGTTTTGGGCCGCAGTGGTAAACACGGCGGGCCAAAATGCGGCGTTCAAACTCAAGCCTGCGTTGGTAGAAAGTGCCGCGCAAGGTTGATAGATATTTGCGTAGGTGAAGTAATCGAGCAAATGCTTACCGCCGTTGGTCACCGTTGCTGCGCCTTGGCGAATCGTTAAGCCCGCGTTGTTCCCCGCATATACGTTAGGCTCAGTGACGGCCACGCCATCAATCAATCCTTCTTCATCTTGCTCCGCCGCCGCAATGGCTGCGCCTGCGCCGTTGGAAATCGAGGAGGCAATGATCAGCGTGTTACCCGCGTCAAACTTACGGGTTTTTTGCGTGCTACCGCTAATGGGATCGCCATATTTTTCGTTCAACACGTAAACTGCAAAACGCGCGGCAGCGAGGGTATTTTTGCCCCACTCTTTTTCAGGGTTTTGTTGGGAGTGGGCGTGTTTGTAGGCCACGCGATTGGGCGTTGCGGCGTTGAAGGCTGCGAGCGCTGCGGCACTCAAATTTGCTTTGAAAAATGCATCGTTGCCTGCTGCAGCGGCGCTTGCTTGCGTGCCGTCACGCAGGGTTACGGTGTCCGTCATCAAATCGTGAATGCCGTTGCCACTGCCTTTGTCGGTATAAGCCACCGCGCAGCCGCGCTTCAAGCCCCACTCGCCCGCTGTGCCAATCGCGCCGTAAACACCGCGCGAGCCGGAAGAAGCCCCGACGATTATGCAAGCATTGTTCACATCAAAAGTGGTAGGGATTTGCACCATGAGCGTCACGTTTTGTGCGCCCGTCCCATCGTCAAGCGTGGCAATCGTTTCGCTGCCTGCAATCTTTCCTTCGCCAGCGGTCGCAGCGCCTGCATTGTCTACATTGGGGCCATAGAGCGAGCCAAAACCGCCCGCTGCCGTGTAGTCCACCACGGCGCGGTAATTTACATAAATGGCGTTGCGGCGGAGCTCGGTAGCGGTGGGCGCGGCAGGGTTGGCGAACGCTGGTGCAGCGGCAGCGGCAATGCCGGTTTTGCCGAGGCCACCGGTAAGTAAATCGTCCGCAATTCCGTCGTAGGCTTTCTCCGCGAGCTTGGCTACGCCCGAGGGCAGTTCGTTCACCCGAGGGCCGCTGCTGCTGCAAGCGCTCAAAGCGCCAATCGAAACGAGGATGCCAAGCTTTCGTAGGTGTTTCGCCTTCATGGTGTTTCTCCCTATTTTCACGTTGTGCCTGAAAAATATTCTACGTTGTCGCGTTGGTTAAGATAAAACTTTGATGCATAAACGCGAGGCGAAGCAAGTTCTCGTTCAAAGCACAGCCCGCACCGCAGGTATCATCATCAACATCATCCAATTTCCACCAAGCTGACCATGAGCAATCGCGACGACAACATGAACGACCCCAAATTTAACCGCCGCAGCCAGCAGTGGTTTGGCAAGCTCGATAAAGATGGCTTCGCGCACCGCTCGTGGATGAAAAATCAAGGCTACCCAAACGATATGTTTGATGGTCGCCCCGTGATCGGTATTTGCAATACCTGGGGCGAATTTAATCCTTGTAACTCTCATTTCAAAGAAATTGCCGAGTGGGTCAAGCGCGGCGTGTATGAAGCGGGCGGGTTTCCGCTGGAGTTTCCGGTGATGTCGTTAGGCGAAGTGCTCTTGCGCCCGACGGCAATGCTCTGGCGCAATTTGGCTTCGATGGATGTGGAAGAAAGCATTCGCGGCAACCCGATGGATGGCGTGGTGCTCTTGATGGGCTGCGACAAAACCACGCCCTCGCTCATCATGGGCGCGGCCTCGTGTGATTTGCCTACGATTGGAATTAGCGGCGGCCCGATGTTGAAAGGCCGCTACAAAGGCCAAGAATTGGGCTCGGGCACGGGTGTGTGGCAGATGAGTGAAAAAGTGCGCGCGGGTGAGATGAAGCTCGAAGAATTTATGGATGCCGAAGGCGCGATGCACCGCAGCAAAGGCCATTGCATGACGATGGGCACGGCTTCTACGATGGCCTCAATGGTGGAGTCGCTCGGGTTGAGCTTGCCGGGCAACGCTGCCATTCCCGCAGTGGACGCAAACCGCTATCGGCTCGCGCAACTCTCTGGGCGGCGCATTGTAGAGATGGTGAAAGAGCAAGTGCTCCTCTCCCACATATTGAAAAAAGAAGCGTTTGAAAACGCGATACGCACGCTCGCCGCCATCGGCGGCAGCACCAACGCGGTGATTCACTTAACGGCGATTGCCGGGCGCGTCGGCGTGCCGCTCGATTTGGCTGATTTCGATAAGCTCGGGCGCGGCGTGCCGAACATTGTGGACATACAACCTTCCGGCAAACATTTGATGGAAGATTTTTATTACGCGGGCGGCTTGCCTACCGTTTTGCGCAGCATGGGCGACGCGGGCTTCTTACATAAAAACGCCATCACCGCCAACGGAAAATCTATTTGGGAGAACGTGAAAGACGCGCAGAACTACGACACGAATGTAATCCGCGAACTCAAAAACCCCTTCATGGCCAACGCAGGTATCGCCGTATTGCGCGGCAACTTAGCGCCCGATGGCGCGATCATAAAGCCCAGCGCCGCCACGCCCGCGCTCATGCAGCATCGGGGCAAGGCGGTGGTGTTCGAGAGCATTGAAGAGCTACACGAAAAGATCAACGACGAAGCCCTCGACATCGACGAAAACTCCGTGATGGTGCTCAAAAACTGTGGCCCGAAAGGCTACCCCGGCATGGCCGAAGTCGGCAACATGCCCCTGCCGCCAAAAGTATTGCGCAAAGGCATTACCGACATGTTGCGCATTTCCGACGCGCGCATGAGCGGCACCGCGTATGGCACGGTCGTGCTTCACGCCGCCCCCGAAGCCGCCGCCGGCGGCCCGCTCGCGCTCGTGCAAACAGGCGATTGGATTGAGCTTGACGTTAAAAACCGCACGCTTAAGCTAGAAGTAACCCCCGAAGAGCTCGCCCGCCGCAAACTCAACTGGACGCCCCCAAAACCGTGGCTCGATCGCGGGTATGTGAAGCTCTATATCGATACCGTGCAACAAGCGGATAAGGGCGCAGATTTAGGATTTTTGGTGGGCAAGAGCGGCACGCCTGTGCCGAGGGAGAGTCATTAACCCTACGCGTTTATCCCCTTGTATGCTTCAGTCTCAGCAGTAAAGTGAGTAGGTAGGATGTTGAGTTAGAAAGTTATCCACAGCCCGTTAACCCTTGGAGCATTCGAGCTCGCGGGAGAGTCTTGGGCGTGGATAATGGACTGTTTGTTGGCAATC
>JANMDS010000123.1:0-1581 GCA_031376405.1 Betaproteobacteria bacterium | reverse complement strand
CCACGGATTCGCGCGCGGCAGTGACTGCAAGCGTTTCGGTGATCTCCGCCGGAAAAATATCAAGCACCCAGCCGCTTCCGCTGCAGCAAGCCGTTGAGTTGGCGGACATATCAAACGCAACAGAACTCTTGGTGAATTTGTCATCGGAAGTACCAATGTCGAGTATCGTCATTCAGCGCGTGGAGTTGTTTACGCCCACGATGCTCGACCATAACGCAAGCTTCGCGCATAAATCGCCCAACCAAATTACCACGACGCTGCGAAAGCAAGAAAATGGGATAGACAAAGGGGGAAATGCAGTGTTTTCCGGTGGCAGCATCGCTTCGGAAGGAACTCTCTCCGCCATCGTATTCCTTGATACACCTGTTGCGCTGCCGCAAACGTCACAACTTACGGTATCGATTCCAACCGATTTTGTACCGCTCGATGAGTGCTGGATCGCAATCAAGCCTATTTGGGGAAGCCGCATCGGCGATGCTGTGCGCGTGTGCGGTCATTCCGCTGGCGTCGTGCGCCCACTCCAGCGCGGGCTCTTGAGTCCGCCTGCCGACAGCGTACAAAATCCACTCACCGCTTTGGAGATTACCGTGCGCGCGCGTAAGCTCTCTAGCGCGAGCACTGATTCGAGCTTGCAAATGGCGGTCGTTGGCAAAGTATCGGGCGTAGGTTTTATCTCCGCACGCGATAGCATTGAGCGGAGCGAATTGATGCGTATCGCGAAGGCAGTGAAATCTACGCTACGGCCTGAAACAACGGGGCTTGATGCCTTCGCGCGCGGTATGACGAGCGTGACGCTACAAAGCGCCGATCTATCCGACGCAACCCTTAGCAACTGGATGGATGCCATCGGCAAGACTTCGAGCGCGCTCGCTGTGCGCAGCCTCGCAGTGGTCAATCCAAAGGCCGCCGTAGAGGCGAGCGTATGGAAACGCACCGTGCGCCCCGTTGCGAAGCAGAAATCATCGTGGGCAAAGTGGCTGGCCTTCGGTTTCATATTTACTATCGGCACATTCGCGACTTTGATCTATCGCAACCGCGCACGACCTCGAATTAAACATAATCTCGCCACAATTTCAAATTTCAGCAATCGTATTCGCGCTATATATCGAAATTTTCAGCCCCATCTTTTCACCGCCATTTCGTGGGGCTGCGTAGTCGCTGCGGCGATTGGCAGCGGATGGAAAGCGGCCCATACCCCCGCATGGCCGCAGGCCACAGTGTTCGGCGGAGCCCTCCTCGCTGCGTGGCTGTTGCTCCCGGCGGCCACGGTTCGCGCGCGCACGGCCGTGTACACCATCACCGCGCTCGTGTACTCCGCCTGGGCACTTGCATTCGCAGCGAGCAAGCCTCTCGCGGAGGGTATTGCAGCGGTGTTGCCAGTGATCGCGCTCGCCTGGTCCGGCGCTCGCGTTGTGCTCGCCGCAGGCTCGAGCACGCCGCACGCGGTGGCAAAAATTGCGTTACCGATGGCGATAAGTTTTGCCCTCATCGCGGCAGCTCTGCGCGCAACCGAAGCGCTCTCGAAGAGCAATCTAATGAGCTATGCCACCATCGCGCTCACCATTGCGTTGGCGCGTTTCC
>JANMDS010000121.1:0-4493 GCA_031376405.1 Betaproteobacteria bacterium | reverse complement strand
CCCCTTTGCCCAATTGGGCAAACACCTATGAGCGTGTGTACCGCCCCGCCATGACGCAAGAGGAGAGGCAGGCCGCAAACCGGCGCGAGCTCGTGGTGCGAGGCCTGGAAATGCGCAGTTGGTGGATGACGGAAATGCTTGCCACCGGCTCGCCGTTTTCCGAAAAGATGACGCTTTTTTGGCACAACCATTTCGCCACAGGCCAGGAAAAAGTACGCTCGGCCACCTTGCTCATTCGACAAAACCAAATTTTGCGCAAACACGCCTTGGGCAATTTCGGCGCGATGTTGCGCGAGATTTCGAAAGACCCAGCGATGCTCATTTATCTCGATCAAGCCCAATCGCGTAAAGGCACACCAAACGAAAATTTCGCCCGCGAAGTAATGGAACTTTTTACGTTGGGTGAGGGTAATTATTCCGAACAGGATATTAAAGAAGCGGCGCGGGCACTCACCGGCTGGAGCGTAGATGTCGACCTGGGCGAGTTTCGCTATCGCCCTGCGTTGCATGATGCCGCGAGCAAAACCATTTTCGCGCAAAAAGGCAATTACTCCGGCGATGATGTGATTACGATGCTCTTGCAACGCCCCGAAACCGCGGAGTTTGTAGTGAAAAAACTGATGCGGGAGTTTGTATCCCCTTCACCCAATGTAGCTGAATTAAAACGTTTAGCCACTATTTTTCGCGATGCAAAATATGAGCTCGGCCCGCTCATGCAGGCCATGCTCGCCGCGCCCGCTTTTTACAGCCCAGAAAATCGGGCAACGCTGGTGAAATCACCCGTAGAGCTCGTGGTGGGCACGCTGCGCCAGTTCAAATTTGAAGTCCACGATGCTGCGCCCTTTGCCGTGCTCACGCGCCAGCTCGGGCAAGATTTATTTCAACCGCCCAACGTAAAAGGCTGGCCTGGAGGCGAAGTGTGGATTAACACCAACACGCTGCTCGCACGCAAAGGTTTTCTTAATCGCCTCTTTCGTGAAAATGAAATGAGCGGCATGATGCCTGCGGCGTTTGATCAAACGATGACGATGACCGATAGCGGACGCAACCGAGCGCAAGCGCGGCTGGCCATGCGACCTGAAACGCGGGGTAATTTGCAAGGGCAATTTAATTTTGATTCGCGCAAGTTTTTAAGCCCTTTCTCACAAAACACAAACATGATGGCCGACGATACGCTCACGCGCACCGTACTCGCGGGTGCGCCCGTGCAGGTGGAAAAAGCGGAGCCCACGCTTGCGGGGCTGCGCGCGCTAGTGCTCGATCCGATCTATCAACTCAAATAAGGGGACGCCATCATGAACCGTAGACATTTCCTCTCTACCTGCGGCGCGATTGGAGTTAGTTTTTCAACTTATCTCCCTGCGTTTGCGCAATCTTTATCGCCCAACTACAAGAAATTGCTGGTGATCGTGGAGCTCAAGGGCGCGAACGATGGCTTAAATACGGTGATCCCCTACGCAGACCCGGCCTATGCTGCACTTCGCCCCAATATCGCGATTAAGCGGGACCAAGTGTTGCAGCTCAACGATGCGCTCGGTTTACACCCTGCGCTGGAACCGCTCATGCCATTGTGGAAAGATAAGCAGCTTGCCATCGTGAACGGCATCGGCTACCCACAGCCCAATCTTTCTCACTTTCGTTCGATTGAAATTTGGGATACCGCCAGCCGCAGCGACGAGTACAAAAATGAAGGCTGGCTCACGCGCCAATTTAACGCCCAGCCCACCCCCAAAGACTATGCGGCGGACGGCATCATCGTAGGCTCCTCGGATTTAGGTCCGCTCAGCGGCGGTGCGCGGGCTGTGGCGTTGCAATCCGTTGAGGCCTATTTGCGGCAAGCGAAATTAGCCGACCCGCACGGGCGGGCGCGAAACGCCGCTTTGCAGCATATTTTGAAAGTCGAGCAGGACGTTACCCAATCCGCGCAAGGCATTGCACCTACCGTTTCGATGAAAACAGAATTCCCCAACACGGGCTTTGGTAATGCCGTGAAAACAGCGATGCATGTGGTAGCAGGAAGCCCCGGCGTGGCGGTGGTGCGCGTCACCTTGGGTGGCTTTGATACCCATAACGGTCAGCTCGGCACGCATCAAGGCTTGCTCAAGCAATTGGCCGAGGGCTTAACAGCGCTTAGAGCGGCGTTGATCGAATCCAACCGCTGGAACGATAGTCTCATCATGACGTACTGCGAGTTTGGCCGCCGCGCCAAAGAAAATTTAAGCAATGGCACCGATCACGGCACGGCCAATGTGCAGTTCGCCATGGGCGGCGCGGTGAAAGGCGGGCTCTATGGCCAAATGCCCTCGCTCACCGCACTCAACGGCGACGGCAATGTGAGTCACACCGTAGATTACCGGAGCTACTACGCCTCAGCCCTCGCGCATTGGGGCGTGAGCGCGCGCGAAGCAGAAACGATCTTAGGTGGGAAGTACGCGCCGATCGGGTTTGTGTAGGCAACAAAACAAGCGCTTTTTTTGGGAGAGATAAATCGCAGAAAGCACGCTTTTCTCACCGCCGGTATTGCGTGTTTGGGTTTACGTCAAAATAAGAGGTTACCGAATTCACTCACTAAAATTTTGCCAATGAAAACCAAACCGTTCCTCACCCTCGAAGATTGCAAACGCATGATGGCCGCTGCCGAACGCGAAGCTACGCAAAACAATTGGAATGTAGCCATTTCCATTTGCGACGATGGCGGGCATCTGATGATGATGCAAAAACTCGATGGTGTCGCCACGCTCTCGTGCTACATCAGCCAAGAAAAAGCCAAAACCGCAGCGCTGGGCAAGCGCGAGTCAAAAGTGTATGAAGACATGATTAATAACGGGCGCAACTCGTTTCTCTCCGCGCCCGTTGTGCATGCGATGCTTGAAGGTGGCGTGCCCATTTTGGTGGAAGGCGCATGCATAGGCGCGGTGGGCGTGTCGGGTGTTACGAGCGCGCAAGATGCGCAGGTGGCTAAGGCCGGTATCGCGGCGCTTTGATGATAGTTGCGTGCGCTTTCCTAACGCAAAAACGTATTGTTTTTAGAAATCATCGAGATGTCGGTATACCGCAGTCCGATATGGTTATCTGCGGTATATGAAAGCTCGAGACCTCCAAGGTTTAGTTTTTCAGTCTTATTGAGCGCAGCGAGTAGCTTGGCGGCGGAGGGGTTTTGTCCCGCGCGGCGCAATCCTTCCACCAGCACTTTGGCAGCCACATAGCCCTCGAGCATAGCAGGAGAATTCGCCACACCCGGGTTCGAATTTAAACGCGCCATTTCCTGGGCAATGGGGTAGCGCGCATTACCTTCGCCTGGCATAACTTGCGAGACGAGCACACCATTGCCCTGCGTACCGAGGGCTTTTATAAAGGAGGACGTCGCATTGTTAGAAAGTGTGGCAAAACGCGCGTGGGGCAATGTTTTGCGCACCTCAACAATTAGCAAAGCGGTCGAGGCGGCTGAACCAATCATTAACGTAAATTCTGGATTTGCAGCCACAATTTGCTTTGCAAGCGCTGCGATGTCGGGGTTGACCCGCGCAAATTTTGCTTGCAACGTAGGCTTGCCGCCGATGAGTTCGAAGCCTTTAATCGCACCTGCCAAACTGTCTTGCCCAAAACTATCGTCTGTGGACAATAAGGCGATTGATTGGTATCCGAGGCCCTTGATGAAAACCACCAACCGCTCGGCTTCTCGCTGATAATCTGCGCGCAGATTAAACACATATTTTTTAAACGGGATGCGCAGCGACGATGCCCCCGTACTGGGCGCGATAAGTGGAACGCCAAATTGCTCCAAAACGGGAAGTATTGCCTCTGCCTGGGGTGTACCGGCCACAAGAAATAATGCGATCGCTTTGTCTCGCACAATCAGCGATTCCGCCAACTCGGGCGCGAGTTTTGGATCATTCTTATCGTCGGCGGTTTTGAGTTCGATCTTTTGCCCGGATATTCCCCCCGCCTGATTGACCGCGTTAAGATGGAGCATTGCACCATCATAGTTGTCTTTAACGCGCGCAGAAAATGCCCCCGTGAACGATGAAGGCATCCCAACGACAATCTGGGCAGAAAGTTCGGATGAAAAAACGCCGATCACCGCAGCAATCAGCACGATTCGGCTCAGTCCTTCGTTGCGTGCAATGAGTTCCAAGTTAACGCTCCACTGGCAAATTTAAGTTGCGACGCCGACCTTCAATTTCTAAATCTCAGGAAAGAACTTTCTAACGTGCAATATACCAATACCTGCGGCGCAAAACCACCTGTTTTTCGAACTTATCTCCTAAAAAACAGGTGTTTTCTCAATAACTTTATTACTCTTCGTGGAACGCGATTTCACGCTTCTTGCGAATTGACGGTGCGATCACAATTAACAGCAACATCGCGGCCAAGCCCAACATCACCGCCGAGATCGGGCGGGTGACGAATACGCTGGCATCGCCTCGGGAGAGCAACATCGCCCGTCGCAAGTTCTCCTCCATCATCGGGCCCAAGATGAAGCCCAACAATAG
>JANMDS010000120.1:0-2030 GCA_031376405.1 Betaproteobacteria bacterium | reverse complement strand
GCAGTGAAAGACTCTGGCGCGCAGTTGGATTGAGTTGGTTTTACACGGATTTTTATAGTAATACCTGCGGCGCAGAAACGGCATTTTTGGACGATATCTCCTGAAAAATGCCGTTTTTGCGCCGCAGGTATTTGCGGTGGAATGCGTCGGTTATAGCTGGCGATAAACACTTCACGCTTTTCATAGGTATCACACACAGCACTCGCCCCTCGATGGTATGAGCGTGCGTCCCTCGCGTGCGTTTGGCGCATAACTCGTTGAAAAAACTATTCTTACCGTTTACAATCCGGTAATACCAATACCTGCAACTGAGGCGTATTCATGCCAACCACGCTAACCTTCAAGGGCCAAGTCACCATCCCCAAGCAAGTGCGCGACGCGCTCAATCTCAAGCCGGGCGCGTTGATTGATTTCGCGGTGAATGCAGATGGCGATGTTGTTTTGCAACAAGCCAAGCGGGCTGCCGCACGCAAACCGGATCGCTTTGAGGCGGTGCGCGGCGCGGCAGACATCAAATGGCGCACGCAGGATTTAATGGCGTTTTTGCGCTGATCGCAATTCAATGCTCGTTGATACCAATGTGTTGGTGGACGTATTGGATGACGAGCCCGGGTGGGCGCAATGGTCTATCGCCCAGCTTCGCGCGCAATCGCAGATTCACCGCTTAGTGATTAACCCCATCATCTACGCCGAGCTTTCGCTCACGTTCAGCGCAGTGGAAGCGCTAGATAAAGCGCTGGAAACGATGCGGCTTTTAGTAATCAAAATACCCAAATCCGCACTCTTCCTCACTGGAAAAGCCTTTCCGCAATACTGACGGCAAGGCGGAACGAAACAAAACGTATTGAGCGATTTTTTCATCGGCGCACATGCCGCAGTATCCGCGCTGCCGCTGCTCACGCGCGACTCCGCGCGGTACAAAAGTTATTTTCCTAGTGCGAAACTTGTTGTGCTGGACTAGTACTGCCGGAGTGCCCCATTTTCCGCCGAGACTGAATTTCTAATGGGACTCAATTGTGGTCTGACCCCAATTACGCCCGCAATTACGCCCGTTTTCCGCCGAGACTGAATTTCTAATGGGACTTAATTGTGGTCTGACCCCAATTACGCCAATTACGCAATTACGCAATTACGATAACGGCAATTGCGTAGATTGAGGCAACAATCACTTGATAGGATCGCTAGATACTTCAAGTTGAATCTCATCGACAAGAATCAATTCCTCTTTGTTGTTAAGGGGTATCGTCTTTCCACTGTCATCCGTTGCACCAATTCGAACGAAAGAAATATCCACGCCGCTAAGTCCGCTTTTCAGTCCAAGCCCCTGTAGCTTTTCCGTAAGTGAAAATATCAAAGTCTTACCGGTCGACGATCCACACATATTTCCTCCACAGGCAAGCCCAAAAGTAGTTATCGAACCGAGATAGTGATTACTTGCGCTATCCGAAGGCGTACTACTCTTCGGCAAGTTTAAATATACGTCGTACGCAAATCCATGCCGGTACGCCTCAGGTGTAGGGCGAACGTTTCGAAGCACTACGCTTGCGGAGGTTAGAGCCGAAGGTTCCCCTTTTATTTTCATGGCAAGGGCGCTCAGCCTTCTGCCATTTTCTAAACCGATCGGCAACGAAATAGTCACGGATTTGTCGCCCAGTTTCAAACCCCTGTGTGCAGAGAATGCCTGCGGAGATAGTCCGCCCGTTTGTCCCGAAGCAACGATGGCAGGCTTCATCGGAAGACTTGCGACCGCATCCGCAGCCGTTACTATCAACTGACTAGACTCCGCATAGCTGTATCCCAACGATGGAGTTTCCATAAGCGCTTCTACCTTTATCGTCTTTTCACCTGATGCGGAACGGAAATCAAAGGCGTCGGCTAACCATAAAGGTTGAATAGACTCGTCTTCTTTAAACGGGTGAGAATCCTGCCACTTCGCCCATAGCCTGTCGATATTTGCATGATGTAGCCAGAAAATAGGATCCAGTGCTGCGGTGTAGGGATGCGCCATCGCCCCACCGATAAATCCGTGA
>JANMDS010000116.1:0-4582 GCA_031376405.1 Betaproteobacteria bacterium | reverse complement strand
CACAGAGAATCAAAAAGCACCCAAACTCATCATCGGGGCGATGATGCGCAAACTAGCTCAAGTCATATTTGGCGTGCTGAAATCAGGTAAACCGTTCAATCCAGCACTCCATGGCGCTTGACTTCGATAACAGTATCTACGCGGGCTAAATCGACATTCTCGTTTAATCTAGACTCCATCCGTTCCGGAAAAAAACGCAAAAAATTGTTGCGAACTGTAATTTTGACTTCATCAGGTCAAAAACGTCTTCGGGGTTCACGAACGAAGTTTGAAACTTAAACATAGTTTCACTCCCTCACCCCACCCCTCTCCCGAGGGGAGAGGGAGAAAACAATTTGCGACGAAAACTGGGCATTGTCTCAGGAGATAATCCTCAAAACCCGCCTTTTTTGCGCCGCAGGTATTTCACCAAACCCAACTCAAACCCGCCCCTTCCAAGGCACCAACTTCCGCTCCAACCAGCGCATGCCCAAATCCATGAGGTACGCAATCACGCCGATCACGACGATGCCCATAATCACGATATCGGTGCGCAAAAAGTTCGATGCGTTCAACACCATTTGGCCGAGGCCATGTTGCGCGGCGACCATTTCTGCGGCCACTAAAGTGGTCCACGCAACACCCATGCCGATGCGTAGGCCCGTTAATATTTCAGGTAGTGCGGCGGGCAGCACCACATATCGCACGATCTGCCATTTGCTCGCGCCCATCGATGCTGCGGCGTTGATTTGCTCCACCGCCACGGAGCGCACCCCGGCACGCGCGGCCATACACAAAGGCGCGAAGCAGGCAAGGTAAAGCAAGATGATTTTTGGCGTTTCTTCGATACCAAACCAAATCACCAACAACGGCATGTAGGCCAGCGGTGGCAGCGGCCGGTAGAACTCAATCGGTGGATCGAAAATGCCCCGCCAAACGCGCGACACGCCCATCGCGATACCAATTGGAATCGCAGTGATAATCGCAAAAAAGAAGCTTGCAAGCACGCGAACCATGCTCCAGAAAAAATGGGTGTAGAGCTTTTCACCGCCTTGCACATCGCCCGTCCACGCGTCCTTAAATGCTTTCAAAATCCGCTCTGGCGTGGGCAAGAACAAATCCTTGACCCAGCCGGCGTGGGTAGCGACCCACCAAAGAATGAAAATGCCAAAAATCGTTACGAAACTAATCAGCGTGCTTGAGCCTTCGCCCGGCAGCCGATAGCCGCGCACGGACTTCAATTTTTGCGAAGTTGCGTTGCGTTCGCTCATGGTTATTCTCCTGAGCCCGCAGCATCTTTGCCGTGAATGAGCTTTAACACCCGCTCGCGCATGGCAATGAAATCAGGTGAAGATTTAACGTCTCGCGCATCTTGCCCGCTGGCAAATCGCCGCCCAAACTCCAACGGAAAGCGGTGGGCGATACGCCCTGGGCGAGGCGTCATCACGATCAATTCCGTAGCCAAAAATAGCGCTTCTTCTACGCTGTGGGTAATGAAGAAAAACATTTTGTTAGATGAATGCCAGAGCTTCAAGATGAGCTCTTGAATTTGCTCGCGGGTAAAGGCATCGAGCGCGCCAAGCGGCTCATCCATCAACATCATCGCTGGATCACTTGCGAAGGCGCGGGCCAAGCCCACGCGCTGCTGCATGCCGCCTGAAAGCTGATACACCTTGTGATTGGCAAAATCTTGCAAGCCCACGTTGGCTAAGTGTTTGGCAGCGGTGGCGTAGCGCTCGGAGGCTGATACGCCACGCATTTTTAAGCCGAAGGCCACGTTATCTTCCACCGTAAGCCAGGGCAGCAGCGCGTGTTTTTGAAACACCACACCCCGGTCTGCCCCTGGCACTTCGATGGGCTTTCCGTTCAATGTCATCGTGCCAGCCGAGGCTTGCATGAAGCCTGCGATGCACGAAAGCAATGTGGTTTTTCCGCAGCCCGATGCACCAAGCGCAACAACAAAATCGCCTGGGTTCATATCTAAATTTACGTTCGATAGCGCAAGCGTTTCGCTTGTGGTGCCCTCGCCTGCTTCGTATTGCACAGATAGGTCTCGAATCTCTAAAGCGCTCATGGATCTGTTTTTTTAAGTGGTTGAGCGAGAGCCTACAACTTTTCAGTAAAGCATAAGCGCAGGCAGCGACGGTTACAACTGTCTAAACCCTTCTCCCTTTGGGAGAAGGTGCCCGCAGGGCGGATGAGGGAGAAAATGGCAAAAAACGTTTCGAGGGTAACAGTTTCAATCGACCTCAAACATGGGTGTTTGTTGCATCCCTCACCCCAACCCTCTCCCAAAGGGAGAGGGAACTTGGATGCGCTTACTTCTTCATGGCCTCAACCGCGTAACTTACATTCACCGCGCCCGAGTAATCAGGTAACACTTTGTCGATCTCTTTTTGGCTCATTTTGAACGCGGCCGTAGCGGCCAAGGCTTTCACGGCCACGCCATCTTTGCCACCGCCAAGCCACTTGGCAGAGACTTGCTCTTCCATCGTGGGGAAGCGGTACAGACTCATGCCATCAGCAACATCTTCTGCCTTGGCGCCAGACCACTTAGCAATCGCCGCCACTTCGGTTGACCCCGCGACGTACTTGCCTTTGTTTGCGCGATACGCTGCATCCGCCGCTGCGATGACTTTTACGAAGCTCACCACAAAAGCGCGGTTATCTTTCGCCCAATTTTTGTTCACCGCGTAGCCATCAAACGTAGCTTTGCCGGTTTTTGCCGTGATTTGGCCAGAGGTCATCACCACTTTGCCGTTTTTCTTGGCCAGGGCCAACACGGGGTCCCAAATAAACGTTGCATCTAAATCGCCACGCTCCCAGGCCGCGCGGATTTCAGGTGGGCGTAGGCTCGTGAGCTTTACGTCACTGGGGTTAATCTTCGCATCATCGAGCGCCACCAACATGTGGAAATGCGCTGTAGAGCCAAACGGCATCGCTACCCGCTTGCCTTTCAAATCGGCAAGTGAGTTGATGTTGGTGCCATTTTTGGCTACGAGTGCCTCAGCATCACCGATATCGTCGATGATCCAAAACAGCTCATACGGCTCGCCACGGGATACCGCTGAAGCCAAGGGCGATGAGCCCAACTCACCAATTTGCACCGCGCCCGAAGCCATTGCTTTAATGACATCTGCACCGCCGCCAAATTGCTTCCAATTGATTTTGTAGCCGGTTGCTTTTTCAAATTCTTTAGCTTCTTGGGCTACACGTAGTGGCACAACCATATCTTGGTAGCCGATGGTGACCTCTTTGGTTTGTGCGAACGCAAACGAGCTCGCCGCGGCTGCAACTGCCAATGCTAGAAATTTCTTCATTCAAACGCCTCCTTGGTGTGCCCACATGGGGCAAGCGAATTTGAGTATAGACACGTTAATTTTTCTCTGCAGGGCAAAAGTTTCATAAACCTATGCCGCACTGCACAACTCGGGCAAAATGCTCGGACACCCCTGTTCTTAACGGCCTATGAAACTCTCGCAATTTCACCTCTCCACCACCAAAGAAGCGCCCGCCGAAGCAGAAGTTATTTCCCACCAACTCATGGTGCGCGCGGGCATGATTAAAAAGCTTGGTGCTGGGATTTACACCTGGATGCCGCTGGGCGTGCGGGTGCTGCGCAAAGTGGAAAAAATTATCCACGAAGAAATGGTGCGCGCCGGGGCCATTGAGCTGTTGATGCCCGTCATCCAACCGGCTGAGCTGTGGCAAGAATCTGGCCGCTGGGAGAAGATGGGCCCGGAGATGATGCGGGTAAAAGATCGGCATGAGCGCGATTACATTATCCAGCCGACTTCGGAAGAAGTGATAACCGATATTGCCCGCAGCGAGATTAAAAGCTGGCGGCAATTGCCTAAAAATTTCTATCATGTGCAAATCAAATTTCGGGATGAGCGCCGCCCGCGCTTTGGCGTGATGCGTTCGCGTGAGTTCATCATGAAAGATGCGTACACGTTCGATGCAGACCGCGATGGTTTGAACAAAAGCTACGACAACATGTTTGCAGCGTATTGCAAAATCTTTGATAGGCTGGGCGTGAAATACCGCCCTGTTGAGGCAGACACTGGCAACATCGGTGGCTTTCGCTCACATGAATTTCAAGTGCTGGCGGAATCTGGCGAGGATTTAATTGCGTACAGCACCGGCTCAGAATTCGCAGCAAATATTGAACTGGCCGAAGCGATAGCGCTCGGCAGCAAAACGCCAGCTGCGCAAGCTTTACAAAAAATCGCCACGCCGAACAAGAAAACCTGCGAAGCGGTGGGTGATTTTTTAAAGCTTCCGCTCGAAAAGCAGTTGAAGGCGATGATGTTTTATAGCGATGCGGGCTTCATCCTCGTGATGCTGCGTGCCGACCATATGGTGAACGAAGTGAAGCTTGGCAAGTTGCCACAACTTGCGAATGTCCGCCCCGCCACACCGGAAGAAATTCAATCGCATTTGGGTGTAGAGCCGGGCTACTGCGGCCCGATCGCTGGCGACGGCAAAGCGCATCCTAAAAAAATCACTGTAATCGCCGACCGCACCGCCGCGCTCATGAGCGATTTCGTGTGCGGCGCGAATATTTCTGGTGTGCATTTCACCGGCGCGAATTGGGAGCGGG
>JANMDS010000115.1:0-7550 GCA_031376405.1 Betaproteobacteria bacterium | reverse complement strand
GGGTAAAGCTTGCTGCGGTCGCAGCCAAAGCGAGCGCGATAACTTTTAATGTGCGCATAGTGTGTCTTCCAATCCTCTAGGTATGTAGTCAATCAGTTTTTGTTTGGAACAAATCCAATATTGGATTACAGCAAATTTTTGAATGCTGCGCGATGCATTGTTTTTGTGCAGCGCACCATTCTGGATAAGACTGGCGCGACACCCCATTTATTTTGAAGGCGTGGATTGCCTACACCGCAGGAGTTTCAGGTTAGTGGGTTTGCGAAATAAAGGCAATGCGCTTTAGGAATGAACCTATGCGAAGGCGGTTGTACGCTTGGGCTCGACACGCGAAAAATAAGTGAAGCGATTGCTCCAAAACCTGCGCATAAGCTATTGAGACCCCTTGCCAAGCCTTCACGAGCAAGAGGCTCAACCAAACCAGCGCGCCAGACGCGGTTTATCACTATTTAATCACTTGCGAGGTAACAAACATGTATACATCAACACTAGGGGGCCGCTTGGTACGGGGGATTTCTTCAATTGCAATGGCACTACTTACCGTTTCGGCTGGGGCGGTGCACGCTGTGGCGTGTGGGGATACGCCGCTGGACATCACACTACGCTACGACGTAACCACCCGCATTAACCAACCCATCGAGAACATCGTTTCATGGAATACCTACGATTGCAACGCTGGGGGCTCGGGCATCTACACCGTGGGCGGGAACGGCGGCTCATTTTCTGATTACTTTCCAAAATCATCTTCAAACAAGCCGCTTACCGGGCTCATGATCGGCACAACCCATGATTTAGTAGGCGATGCGGAAGGCCAGGAACACCTGGTGTTGATGACGAACAACGCTTGGGCGAGCTCCGTAGCGGGCATTGCGTTTGGGACGCTCTTTCCGACAATTTTGGAAGAAGACGTGATCGCCGCGCTGCATGTGTACGCAACCTCGAACGTTCAATCCGAGCTCGAGGCAGCGGTGGCCGTGTTCGGCGGCTTTGTGTTCGGTCAACTCAATAGCGCATTTTTCAATTTGGGCGCGGTTATTCCTGGCACTACAACGACCAGCAATTTCTCTGTTGTAGCGTTTAGCGACGGCGCAATCATCGGCACTGGCATCGCAAACTTAACCACTGCTTTCCCCGACGCTCCGGTTGTTCCGGTGCCAGGCGTGGCCATGTTGTTGCTCGCGGGTTTCGCTGGCTTAAGTGTGCAGAGAAAAATCTCTGCGTAACGCCAATACCTGCGGCGTAAAAAAGCCATTTCCTGGGAGATATCTCCTAAAAAATGCCTGTTTTACGCCGCAGGTATTGTTGAGAAATTACGGGTGCAGCGTGCGAAACAACCATGCCCGCGCCGCACGAAACTCCCGATCTGCGGTGGCCCGGGAGATCGTAAGGTGGGTGGCAATTTCATCGATCGTAAGTCCACCGAAAGTATGCAAATGAATCACGTTTGCTTTGCGTTCGTCCACCGCTTTCAACGCCGCCAACGCCTCATCGAGGGCAACCAATTCGACTTGATTGTCCGGCGCGGGCGTGGCCACATCGGTAAGCGTAAGGTAAGTGCTGCAAGCGCGGCGAATGGCGTGACGCTTGCGGGCGTGATCGACCAAAATTTGCCGCATGATGTTGGAGGCGATGGCCAGAAAATGATTGCGATCTACCCACGTTACATCTACGCCAGCGCACAATTTGAAATACGCATCGTGCAACAGTGCACTCGGGTCTACATCCACCGGGCCAGACTCTTTTCGCAGCCGTTGCGCGGCGATTTTTCGCAAGGGTTGGTAGAGCGCATCAATGAGCCCGTGCAAAGCCTGCTCGTCGCCCGCGCGCCACTGTCTCAGCAAACGTGTAACGGGCGCATCTTCGAGTGCCATTAATTTCCCCCGGTCGTATGGCTTGCCGTCGCTGGCGCGCCTCTTTTCGTCACAAGTGTAGCGAGCAGTTTGGCTATGCGCAAGCGTTGGCGCTTTACAGGCGTGCGTGATAACTTTCTATCTGAATATAGAAAAACACCGTGAGTATTTCCGCTACTGACCCCAAGCGCGTGTTGGAGTGGTTTGACCGCTACTTAAACACGCCCGAGCCGATGCGCGCCGCGTTCATCGAGAGCGAGCTCTCGGCTGACCCAGCGTTGCGCGCGGAAGTGGAAGCCCTAGCCCGAGCCGATGCTGCGGCCACCCACGCTGATTTTTTAGTTCGCGCAGCGCTCCCGCCCACCGACCGCACGGGCGAGACCATTGACGGGTGGCTCCTCCTGCGCTGGATTGGCGCCGGAGGTGCGGGCGCGGTGTATGAGGCCCGGCGCACGGACCAGCCGAACGCTGCGAGCGTGGCGTTGAAATTACTCGCGGTGAACGTGGGCAACCTGCGTGCCCGCTTCATCCGCGAACGACAAATTTTGGGCGCGTTGGCGCATCCTTACATCGCCGCGTTGATCGACGCGGGCGTATCGAAAAACAACGAACCCTACATGGTGTTGGAGTACGTACACGGCGCGCCGATTACCCAACACGCCGCTGCGCATAGCTTGCCACTCGAAGCCCGGTTGAAATTGTTTCTAAAAGTGCTCGATGCGGTACAAGATGCCCATGTGCATTTGGTGGTGCACCGAGATTTGAAGCCGAGCAATATTTTTGTAGATGAAAAAGGCGATCCGAAACTGCTCGATTTCGGCATCGCCAAAATGCTTGATGATGAAGACGCGCGCCTGACCCGACAGGGCGGCTACGCGATGACCCCAGAATACGCGAGCCCAGAGCAAGTACGCGGCGAAGCGATTACGACCGCAACGGACATCTATTCGCTGGGCGTATTGCTTTACGAATTGGTCTCAGGGAAAAAACCGTACACGTTAGAAGACATGCGCCCCGGCACGCTCGAGCGCGTGATCTGTCAAACCGATCCACCGCGCCCGAGCACGGTCGTTGCCGAGGGCAAAACGCTGCATCGTGCGCGCGATTTAGATGCCATCATCCTGCGGGCGATGGCGAAATCGCCCAAGCTGCGCTACGCCTCTTGTACTGCATTGCGCGAAGATATCGAACGTTGGCTTACGGGCCGCCCCGTACTCGCGCGCCAAACCCCGTGGTCGTATCGGGCGTTATTGTTTGCGCAACGGCACAGACTCGGGCTGGCAGTGAGCGCCGCCACCCTGGCCGCACTCGCTGTGGGCGCAGGTGCGTTCGTTTGGCAAGCGCGCGAAACGGAACACGCCCGCGCGCGCGCGGATCGGGTGAACAAATTTTTATTGGAAACGCTGGCCGCGGCGAATCCAGCGGAGCTGGGCAAAGACGCAACGGTAAGCCAAGTGATGGCCCGGGCGATGAAAAACACCAGCGAAAGTTTAGAGCGCGACCCACGCACCGTCACTGAAATTTGGATTACGTTGGCCAGCACGTATCAAAGCTTAGGTGATTTGGCGAACGCCAAACTTTGCGCTGAGAACGCGCTCAAATTTGCCCAAACCACTGGTGTGGGCGCACTCATCGGGCGTGGCGAGCTGGCGTTAGGCGGCGTGCTCGTGGGCTTACGCGAGCCTACTAAAGCGCAGCCTTTACTCGAAAGCGCCCGCGCCCACGCGATGGCCAGCGCAGACAAACAAATCCGGGCCAATACCGCGAATCAATTGGGGCTCATGTATTCCGCGCTCGGCAACGAGGCGACCGCGCTCACCTGGTACGAAACCGCGCTCACCGATGGCCCGCAAGATGATTTGGGCGATCAGGCCGTAGGCTACGCCAACGTCGGCATTAAGCAGTGTAAGATGGGCAATTGCGCAGCAGGGATTATTTCGCAGCAAAAAGCCGTCGCCCTTTTGCGGCAGGCACACGTAAAACCGCACCCCAATCTTGCGCTGGGCTTATCGAATTTAGGCGGGATGTTAGTCGCAGACAATCGCGTTGCGGAAGCCTTGCCTGTATTTGAGGAGGGACTGGCGATGCAAGTACGCTTGCTTGGCGAAGCCCATCCTGACGCGGTGTATAGCCGGGCCACGCTAGCCAAAGCGTTCGCAAAAATTGCGCGCAACGAAGATGCGCTGCGCATGGGCAGCGAAGCCCAAACCCTTGCCGACAAATTACCCAACGACGAAGTCACCCGCACCGATGTCGCGCAGATTTACGCCGAAATATTGTGTGATGCAAAGCAATTCCCGAAAGCGCAAAGCGTAGCGGAAGCGGCCGTTGCGTTGCTTAAATCCCAAAAAGAGCCGGACGCGCAAGCGATCGCGCTTATGGAAAATATTGTGGGTTTGGCGCTGGCGGGGAGCGGCAAAAAAAGCGAAGGCGAAGCGCTCGCCTCCCGCGCGACGGAGGCGCTCGCCAAGCAATTGGGAGATAAACATCTTGCTACACAAGCGGCCCGCAAGCGATTAGATCGAATCCGCGCGATGCCTTAGCATGCTTTTTTGAAAATACCTGCGGCGTAAATCAAGTACCTTTCGGGAGATATTAACCAGTTAGCGCAATGTGTCCAAATTCGACACTTTGGTGACACGCTAGGTGCGTCCCCTCCCCCAGCGGGGGAGGGTTGGGGTGGGGGAGCGGCGGATACGAACACTGTCTGCGCGCGCCGAAGTTGCCCCCCTTCCAACACACATTTTCCAAAATCGCCACTGGGGGGGAGTAGCCAGCTTTCGCCGAGCGATTTATCATTTGCTCTATTAGGACACAGTACTCTGCCTGAGTAATATCTCCAAAAAAATGCTCGTTTTACGCCGGAGGTATTGGCGGTTTTACTGGCCGTGCCACGGCTGTAATTTCATCGCCGTACCCCGCACATCACCACACCCTCGCCACCCCAACCTTTTGCGATGAGTGCGTTGTACTCGGTTTGGCTGGTCGTGTAGCGGTGATTCGAGTCAATGCCGAGGCGCGCGCCGTTGTTGTACACACGGTAGATCGGCAGTGGCGCGCGGCTGGGGCACGCGCCGCTGGTTGGCAAATCCGCACCGAAGGCAATTTCTTCGTAATTCCAGCGCTTTTGCGTGTCTGGGGTTCGCGCTTGTAAATCTTTTAGTCCTTGGCATTCGGCGGCATCGGCGGTATAAAAATGGCTATTCGGGCCGGGCGAAAGGGAGCCGAAAAAGCGGCACACGCCGACCGCGCCCGAGGGGTAGCCTGATTTGCCGTAAGCGACGAAATTGTCCCCCGTGCGCGACCAACCTGCTCCGGCTGCGCCGCTATCGATGGCCCCAGCTTCGCCAGGGTTGGCGGTGCGGAAAAAGTGGTCGAGCGGCTGGTTGTAAAACTCGAACACCGCTACTTCGGAAAGTGCGGGGGTCGCAATCGCGCTCAACGCCGCATACACATCGAGCTTGCCATAGCCCCAGCGCGGGTTGGGCGCGCTGCCGGTAAAGTTATCGCGCTTGGCAGATTGCTGGAGTATGGCCTTCACCTGCGCGGCATCGAGCGAAGGATTTTTTTGCAAGAGCAATGCAATGCTGCCGGTTACGAGTGGAGCTGCGCCGCTCACTGCGCCGAAGTAAACGTATTTACCGCCGCCATCGGGCACGGTGCACACAAAGGTACTCCAGTAGGAGTTTTCTCCGCACGCGACAACATAGCCCTCACCGGGCGCGGAAAGATCAACGCCGAGGCGGCCATCATAGGTTGGGCCGACTGAACTTCCGCCCCACAGCTCGCCAGCCCGTTGCCCGCCGACCGCTTTGAATAAGTAATCGTTTGGTGCGATGTTGTAGAGAGCGGTTGCCGCATCCCAAATACTGAAGCCCGCTACGGCCGCGCTGAGAAATTTATTGTCGGTGGATACCGGGCCGACGGTTCGCGCCGGATTTAAGGCGGCGTGAAATGAAGTGCTACTGCTTAACGCACGCATCCGCAAGGTGTAAGTACCGGGTGCGCCCGAAATCGTGAGGGTGATATTGCCTTTTCCGTTCGGATTGTTGCCGCCAAACGGCGTGCCATTGGGCCCAATCTGCCAATAGTTCAGTCCGCTCGGCGTTTGATTGATAAACCCATTCGTCGCGGGCGCTGCAAAAGGCCCGAAGCTTCCCGTGGGCCCAAGTAACGATACTTCAACCGGGCTGCCGCTATACCAAAGGCTCAAAAAGAGCGGAGCGCTCGCATTGTTCGCGCCTTTTTGAATTTGAAGATCAAAATTGTTCGCATCGACCGCACCTTGCGCATGGTTGTCCGCGCCGCCGTCGTCGCCGGTGCCCGTTACGATCACAAATCCTGGTTTGCCGGGCCCGGCGTTGTTATCGATCAACTTACTTAAAACGCTCGTGCCATCGGTCGGCCCGCCGATGGAGCCGAAGTTCCAAATCATGACCACGGGCATGCCTAACTGCGCCCCGAGATCTTTGGCATAGCGAATCGCCTCGGGCATCTTGTCGATACGATTAAATGCCGCCTCGGCTGCGAAGCCACCGACCGCCGGCGCGCCCTCTGAAACCATCTTGATCGAGGCGATCGTTGCTTCTGGCGCGAAGCCTAAATATTTTCCGTTGCTATTGCGCCCGTTTCCACAACACCCGCCTGCGGTGGCGGTGCCGTGCCCGACCGCATCGCGATGGGCGAGCGCGGGCCCGCCTGTAAGTGCTGCGTTAATCTGGTCGCGTGTGTACACCGTACCGACACCATACGGGTTGCTGCCGACATTTGCCGATAAATCGAAAATACCGGCGATGCGCGTTGTGCCATCGGCATTACGAAAATCATTGTTACGCCAATCGATTCCACGGTCGGCGACGACGACCAATACCCCGCGTCCACTGACGCCAAAGGCCGTGCGCGCGGCATCCGCTCGCGCTTCCGTTTGTGCGAGTGGGTCCGCTCGCACGGTTGCACTCAAGAAAAAAGTGAGCGCCGCGATGGGTAGCAGACGCAGTAGAAAACCTGTTTTTGCAAGCAATTGAATCACGCACATTTTGTTTCTCCCATACATCCAAATTAGTGAAATGCAACCCGCGCCGCGCCAATCTGTCGATTGCGCGTTTTATGGGGCTTATTCATGTATGCGCAATCACTAGGGAAATCGTCTCACTTATTTTTGGCGAGCTTGATGTTTTAGGGCCTGAAAAACCTGCGGCGCGAAAACACCACTTTCTGGGAGATATCTGCCAGAAAATGGTGTTTTTGCGCCGCAGGTTTTGAGCGCATCTCGAACCCAAGGCACCGATACCTTCTCCCAGTTGGAAGGGCATTATGGTGACGCAATACGCCGAAACGGCTCGCCGCCAAGATCAATCGCATTTTTATTGACCCACCGTATGGGGTAGCGCACCCGCCCAGGTTCCAGGGGCATGGGGTAGGTGATCGTCAAAATCCCGCCGATCGTACCCCCGTCCCAGCTACACGCGCCGACAAACTGTACCCACTCGTACGCGTAAAGCGCGCAGCCGCTGTTAGTCACAACCAGCCGCGTCGCTGAGGTCGTGGATTGCCAATTACCGTAGATACTGTTATCGAAGTCAAGCGCCATGGAGTGCTGGATTGAACGGTTTACCTGATTTCAGCACGCCAAATATGACTTGAGCTAGTTTGCGCATCATCGCCCCGATGATGAGTTTGGGTGCTTTTTGATTCTCTGTG
>JANMDS010000101.1:0-12160 GCA_031376405.1 Betaproteobacteria bacterium | reverse complement strand
GGATTGCGCGCGGGCGCGCGCAGCGACCTCGTAGTGTAGGTCTGCATTGCGTTGCGTGAGTTCGCGCGTGCGCGACGCTACCCGCACCTCCAGCTCGTGGGCGTAGCTTTCCACGGCTTCTTTTGATTGCGCCAATTGCGCGCGCATGGTGTCAATTGATTGAGAGAGCTGACCCAGCTCATCGTCGCGCCTGAAATGGTCTGTAGGAGATAAATCGCCCGCGCCGATGCGCTCTGCGACCCCTTTGAGCCGTTTAATATCACCTACCAATCGTTGCGCAAACCAACTCGCCAAAATAATTGCGCCGAGGACACTTAGCCCACCAAGTGCAGCAGAACGTAACAGATTTTCTTTAGCGTACACGACAAATTCGTTCTCATCCGCCGCGACGGTCATCACCCAGTTGTACTCGACAGTTCCGGAGTCCAGGCGCGAGCTTGCCACGCGAAATGGAGGCGAAGCCGAGGACGCTAGCTCGATGTTATGCGCGTCGGACGCTGCGGAAATGGGCTTCTCGCCCAGACCAAGCGCTCTTGCACTTGCGCGAATCAGCGGGTCATCGGCATCAACGGCGCGAATGCGGTCATTGTTTTGTGAAATGATCTGCACACCGTTACGCGACGAGGCCAACAAAAAACCCGCTTGATCGGTCAAGTAAGAAATACCGCCAGCGGGCACGCTTTGTCGGGATAAAAAGTTGCTGAGGTAGCTTAGCGTCACATCCGTGGAAACCACTGCGACGACCGTACCGGTTGCGTCCCTTAACGGCGCTGCGTACGATATTTCAGGGATGCGCTGGGATGCGGAGCTGTAGACGGGCGTCCACACCGGTTTACCCACTTTACTGGCCAAGGTAAACCACAGGCGCGTACGCGCGTCGTAGGCACCTGTGCGTATGGCGAGAGGCCGGGAGCGGTCACCTGGCCGGTTGACCGCGTAGGCGTTACGTACCGATTCTCCTGCGGCCTGTACGAGCGCAGTAATGCTGCCGTCTTCATTGTGCGAAACACCGACATATCTGCCATCGGCGAAACCGATGTAGACGTAGGAGCCCCGGCGTGCTGAGGTCACTAGCGAAAAGAGGTACGACTCCAGTGCTCTGATGTCATCAATGGCAACAGTCTCCTTGGTCAATACATTCGCTGCGTTATCGACCAATGCCTGCCCAGAGGTCAACCATTCCCGTGTGGCATTTTCCGTGCCGAGTAATACGTTTTTCAGCACATTGCTCGATAGCGCGTCGGCTGAGCGCTTGCCGCTGTTAAAGCCGTTCCAAGTTGACATGCCCACCAGTGCGCTGACGAGCAACACAAACGGCACCACAAGCTGGCGGAAAATGGAGAGACGAAACATAGTTAAGATTGAAAAGTGGGTCGCAGCACGCTTGAGCCTCGGATAGCGCGTGTGGAGAAACCGCAGAAGCATTTAACCCCAATGGCATGGGTTTAGACGACAAACGCCGATGAAGGGTCGCTTATTTGGAGTAACTGCTGCTATTTTTCTTCGTGAATGCGATATGTTGCGCGTCATGCAAAAAGCATATGTAGGACACTGACTCGTCCCCGAGGGTACGAAAGCCCTTAACAAGCTCGCGAACTTAATCGAACAGTGCGTGAATTCCAGCGGGCAATAGCACGGATTTTCCGCTTGCTACATCAATCCAAACAAGCTTTACTGCTCCACGGGACATCGCAACGCCATCAACAGCGAGCGTGTGAAACGTTTGCAGGCTTGAGCGCCCGCGTTCGCCGAGATAAATTGCTGTTTCCACAACAGCGGGCCACACAATCGGCTTTAAATATTCACAAAATACATTGACCATCACTGGAGTATGGCCTTTAGGCGCGCCCAAATCTGTTCCGATGGCGCGAAACCATTCAATCCGGTTTTCTTCCATCAGGCGCAAATACATGGCGTTGTTGAGGTGACGCATCGCATCCATATCGCCCCAGCGAATGGGGAGCTGCGAGATGTGGACGCGCTTAGCTTTGGAAATAAGTAAATCGAGATCGATCATGGTTGCTGCGCTGCAATAATATAGTTGAATTATGAGGGACGAAACAAAATGACCACACGGACCGACCGCGAAGCAATGGAATACGATGTAGTGATCGTAGGCGCGGGCCCAGCAGGCTTGTCTGCCGCCATTCGTTTGAAGCAGCTCGCTGCGAAAGCATCGAAAGAAATCACCGTTTGCATTTTGGAAAAAGGCAGCGAAGTGGGCGCCCATATTTTGTCTGGCGCGGTAATTGACCCCAAAGCGCTAAACGAACTCATTCCCGATTGGAACGAAAAAGGCGCGCCGCTGCACACGCCTGTCGTGTCCGATGATTTCTATATTCTGAACGAAACCACGGCGCGGAAAATCCCACATTGGACGCTGCCACCGCTCATGAGTAACCACGGCAATTACGTGGTGAGCTTGGGGCACGTGTGCCGGTGGCTTGGCAAACAAGCGGAAGATTTAGGTGTAGAAATCTACCCGGGCTTTGCTGCTTCGGAAGTGCTTTTCAACGAAAAAGGCGCAGTACGTGGCGTGGCCACGGGCGACATGGGCATAGCCAAAAATGGCGAACACAAAAGCGAATTCGCGCCGGGCATGGAGCTGCACGCGAAATACACGCTATTTGCGGAAGGCGTGCGCGGCTCGCTCTCCGAAGAGTTGATGAAAAAATTCAATCTACGCGATGGAATTGATCCGCAAAAGTACGGAATCGGCATTAAAGAATTGTGGCAAGTAGAGCCCTCCAAACACAAGCCCGGCGCGGTGATGCATTCGCAAGGCTGGCCGCTCGACAACGCCACCGGTGGCGGCTCTTTTTTGTATCACTTAACGGATGAGCAAAAAAACACATTTGTGGCTGTTGGGTTTGTGATTCACTTGAATTATCAAAACCCGCACTTATCGCCGTTCGATGAGTTTCAACGTTTTAAACAGCATCCACTGGTGCGAGATTTGTTCGTCGGTGGAAAGCGCTTAAGCTACGGCGCGCGGGCGATTAACGAAGGCGGCCTGCAAAGCATACCGAAGCTCACGTTCCCTGGCGGCGCGCTCATCGGCTGCGCGGCCGGGTTCGTGAATTTGCCTCGTATCAAAGGCACGCATAACGCGATGAACTCCGGCATGCTCGCCGCCCAAGCGGCGTTCGATGCGCTCGCCACCGACCGTGAGCACGATGAAATCTCGGCCTACAGCGAAGCATTCAAAACTTCCTGGAGCTATGAAGATTTGTACAAGGTACGAAACGTTAAGCCCGGTTTGAAGTGGGGCATGTGGCTGGGGACCGCACACGGTGGCGCACATATGTGGTTGAACGACATGGGCTTAGGCAAGCTCGTACCGTGGACGCTGCGCCACGATAAAGCCGACCACGCTGCGCTGTTGCCCGCTGCGCAAATGTCGAAAATTAACTATCCGAAGCCAGACGGCGTAATTTCGTTCGATAAACTCTCTTCGGTGTTTTTGTCGAACACCAACCACGAAGAAGACCAGCCGGTGCATTTGCAACTGCGCGATGTGTCCATCCCCACTGCGCACAATCTAGCCCTTTACGACGGCCCCGAACAAAGGTACTGCCCGGCAGGCGTATATGAATACGTCGACGACGAGCTAAACGCTGGCAAACGTAGATTGCAAATCAACGCCCAAAACTGCGTGCACTGCAAAACCTGCGACATCAAAGACCCAAAGCAAAACATCCACTGGGTAACGCCCGAAGGCGGCGGCGGGCCGAATTATCCGGGGATGTAAAAAACGCGCGTTTTTCTGGGAGATAAAGTTTAAAAACCGCCGTTTTTACGCCGCAGGTATTGCCAGTTTTGATACCAAGTAAACTAGCGGTATGACTGAAGACTTCATCTATAAGCTCGCCGTTAACGCGATTCCTTTCCTCCTCGCCATTACCATCCACGAAGCGGCGCATGGCTACGCGGCCAAGCGCTTCGGCGATCGCACGGCTGAAATGCTGGGGCGGTTGACGCTCAATCCGATTAAACATATCGATCCGGTAGGTACGCTGCTCATTCCAGCCATTACTTTGCTGGCGGGCTCATTCTTCTTCGGTTGGGCGAAGGCGGTGCCGGTCAATACCAACAATTTGCGCAACCCCAAAACCGACATGATCTGGGTGGCGGCGGCGGGGCCCGCGGCCAATTTTGTGCAGGCGATTGTGTGGGCGTTTGTTTATAAGTTTTTTGGTGATTCGTCCGCCATTCAAGCCATCGCGGTGGCCGGTATTTCGTGGAATGTGGGACTCATGATTTTGAACTTGCTGCCGATTTTGCCGCTCGATGGTGGCCGTATGTTGGCTGGGCTCCTGCCGCGAAATATATCCAACGCGTATTCGCGGCTTGAGCCCTACGGCATGTTTATCGTACTCGGGCTGGCGCTGACCCACCTGCTTGGCCCGATCTTGTCGCCGTTTCGAGATGCGATGCTGAAGCTTCTCCTCGCGATAATCAACTAAAGCATAACAACATGTTCCAAGAACGCGTTTTATCCGGCATGCGGGCGACGGGGCGGATGCACCTCGGCCATTATCACGGCGCACTGAAAAATTGGGTTCGATTGCAATCGGAGTTTCAGTGTTACTACTTCGTGGCCGATTGGCACGCGCTCACGAGCCACTACGACGATCCGCGCATCATTGCGAAATCTACCTTTGAAACCGTGGCCGACTGGCTTGCGTGCGGGTTGGATCCAGCGCAATCAACAATTTTCATTCAATCGCAAGTGCCCGAGCATGCCGAGCTTACGATTTTGCTCGGGATGATTACGCCTCTAGGTTGGTTAGAGCGCGTTCCAACCTACAAAGAGCAGCAAGAAAATCTCAAAGAAAAAGACTTAACATATGGTTTTTTGGGCTACCCGCTCATGCAAGGTGCCGATATTTTGATCTACCGCGCCCAGCATGTGCCGGTGGGGGAAGATCAGGTTTCGCACTTAGAGCTTACCCGTGAACTCGCCCGACGCTTCAACTACATCTACGGTCGCGAGCCCGATTTTGAAGAAAAGGCGCAGGCGTCTGTTAAAAAATTAGGCGCAAGGCTAGGTAAAAAGTACGACGAATTGCGCCGCCGGTATCAAGAGCAAGGCGATGAGGAGGCACTGCAAGCCGCGCGCGATTTGCTAGAAGAAAGCCCAAGTTTGGCCATGGGCGATCGCGAGCGATTGTTTGGCTATATCGAAGGCTCGCGTCGCATCATTCTCCCCGAGCCTCAGGCTTTGCTTTCGCCCACTTCGAAGCTTTTGGGGCTCGATGGGCGCAAGATGAGCAAGAGTTACGGCAACGCGGTGGACCTTCGCGATGAGCCGGATGTGGTCACTCAAAAAATCCGGAAAATGCCCACCGATCCGCAGCGTATTCGTCGAACGGACCCGGGCGATCCGGAAAAATGCCCAGTATGGAATCTGCATCAGGTGTACTCCAACGCCGATACTAAAGCGTGGGTGGTCAAAGGTTGCAAAAGCGCGGGCATTGGCTGTTTGGAGTGCAAACAGCCGGTGATTGATGCGATTAACGCGGAGCTCGGGCCGATACGTGAGCGGGCAGCCCAATACGATGCAGACCCCTCTTTGGTGCGTAATATTTTGGCTGATGGTTGTGAGCGGGCGCAAAAAGTGGCGCGCGAAACGATGCGCGATGTGCGCGATGCAATGGGGCTGGCCTCGCTGTGAGTGACGTGGAAATTACTGAAATACCTGCGGCGCAAAATGAGGCTGTTTTGGAGAATATCTCCAAAATCCCAGCCTTAGCAAGGGTGTACGGCCAGCCGTACAACACCATGCCCACGGATTTGTACATCCCGCCCGAAGCCTTGGCGGTGATGCTCGATGCGTTCGAAGGGCCGCTTGATTTGCTGCTATACCTCATTCGCAAGCAAAACTTAAATATCCTCGATATCCCAATGGCCGCGCTCACCAAGCAGTACTTGGTGTACGTAGAGGAAATGCGCAATTCACAGTTTGAGTTAGCCGCTGAGTATTTGCTCATGGCCGCAGTGCTCATCGAAATTAAATCCCGCCTGCTCCTGCCCCGACCGAAAGCGGAAGAGGGCGAAGCAGTGGACGACCCGCGCGCAGAGCTCGTTCGCCGGTTGATGGAATACGAGCAAATGAAAGCCGCTGCGCTCAAGATTGATGCCTTACCACGCGTGGACCGGGATTTCGATGTCGTGCAAGTGTGGTTCGAGAAAAACGCCGCAGTGCGCTTGCCGTCGGTGTTTCCCGAGGACTTAAAACGGGCGTGGGCGACGCTTCTCGCGCAGGCAAAACTCAACCAACACCACCTCATTAGTCGTGAAGCGGTGACGGTGCGTGATCAAATGACTAAAGTACTTCGGCGCTTAAATGCCGGAGACCATGTAGAATTCACTGAATTGTTTGAAAAAGGCGCGTCGGTTTCAGTTGTGGTGGTTACGTTCATCGCAATTTTGGAAATGGCGCGCGAACAAATGGTTGAGATTGCACAGGCTGAAGCATTTGCGCCGATTTATGTGCGATTGGCAACCTCCCAGCCGCTCAAATTGAGCGACTAGCTGCGAAAAGCCCGGCGCGAAAACAAAAACAAGGTATTCGTTTCGGCAAAAAACGGAAATTCTTTTCTTTTAGCTGCGCCTATGGAGTGCGCGTGTCAAACGAAAACACAAACTTATCTGAATTAGTGCTCACCGAGCCTGAAGCGCCATCGCATGATCTTGTGGCGGTTGACGCTGAGCCTCAACTCAACATCGAGCTCGCCAAGCGGGTTATCGAAACCGCTATTCTCACCACGCGCGAGCCGCTGCCGCTTGAGCAGCTCACACGTTTGTTTGACCCGCCGCTGCCAATGGACACGGTGCGTTCACTGACGGAAACGCTACGCGGCGAGTGGCATGATCGGGGTGTGGAATTGGTGCTGGTGGCGACCGGCTACCGCTTTCAAGCGCGACCAGAAATGCAAGCCTACGTTGATCGGCTTGAGCCCGATAAGGCGCCGCGTTACTCGCGCGCCATTATGGAAACGCTGGCAATCATCGCCTATCGCCAACCTACTACGCGCGGCGAAATTGAATCGATTCGCGGCGTGGCGGTTTCTTCGCATGTGATAAAGGCGCTAGAAGACCGCGAGTGGGTTGAAGTCATCGGGCACAAGGAATCGCCTGGACGGCCATCGCTTTACGCTACGACTAAAAAGTTTTTGAATGACCTTGGGCTGCGCTCGCTCTCTGAGCTGCCGGCCCTGGCGGATTTGGACGAGCACCCGGCGCTTGAGCTGCCCGATGTGCCGGATGCCAATCCGTTCCCGCAACAAGCCCGAATCGATACCACGCGCGACGACGGTCAAACCATGCTCGAAATGCCGCTGCCTGCGGTGCAGAACGAAATTATTGAGTCAACACGCAATGACGAACACGCAAGACCCGACACCCCCTCCACAGACCTCTGACGCCGCCCCTGACGCAGCACCTGAGGGGGCGGTGAGAAAGACGATCCGGCGCAAGCCCCGTCCCGAGGCGGCAAGTGCTGCAGAGGCGGTGTCCCCGCCAATGGAGAGCCCGCCAAAAGTGGAAGAAAACGCCGTTTCAGGCGAACGTTCGCCAACGAAAAAGCGGCGCGGCCCCGGCACCCGCCAGCGTAAACCGCGTCCTGCGAAAAATCAAATCGCAGCGGCCTCGCCAGATAATCATGTTGAAGATGGTGTGTACATCGACCCGTCGGAGAAATCGGCAGAAGCCTCAGCCAACGCGCAGCGCGAAGATTCCGAGAGCAATTTTGAAGTAAACCCAGGCAATAGCGCCGATAGGGTAGAAGGCGCAGAGCGTGCGGAACGTGGCCCACGTCGCGGCCCGCGTGGCGCAAAGCGCGGTGGCAAAGCTCGCACCCCAGGGCAACCTGGCAGCCCAAATCCAGCGGGCGGCGATGGCAAGCAACGCCTACACAAAGTCCTCGCGCAAACCGGGCTCGGCTCGCGGCGCACGATGGAAGCGCTCATTGCCGAAGGCAAGGTTGAAGTAAACGGTGAAACCGCGCATGTGGGGCAAACGATCGACCCCACAGATCGCGTGCATGTGAAGCGGCGCAAAGTGAATACCGCGTTCACCGACGACAAACCACGCGTGATGCTCTATCACAAGCCCGCAGGCGAGATCGTGAGTCGAGACGATCCGGAAGGTCGCCCAACCGTGTTCCAAAGCTTAAAAGCACCCGACCACGGCAAATGGGTGGCGGTGGGCAGATTGGACTTTAACTCCGAAGGGTTGCTGTTGTTCACAACCTACGGCGAGTTAGCAAACCGGTTAATGCACCCACGCTACATGATTACGCGCGAATACTCGGTGCGTATTTTGGGCGAACTCACCCACGAGCAAGAGGATCAACTGATCGACGGCATTGAGCTCGAGGATGGCCCTGCGCGCGTGCTCTCGCTGGTGGATGAGGGCGGCGAGGGCGCTAACCGCTGGTATCGCATTACGCTGCAAGAAGGCCGCAACCGCGAAGTGCGCCGTATGTTCGAAGCACTTGGTTTAACCGTTAGCCGCCTCATTCGCATTCGCTACGGCTCAATTACGATGCCATCGTGGTTGAAGCGTGGGCAATCAAAATTGTTGGATGAAGCGGAAACTTTCGCCCTGCTCACCGAAGTTGAGCTGCGCAGCAACTCCGCGCGCGCCAACATGAAGCGGGCCATGAAGGGCGCGCCAAATCTCGCAGCGCCCGTGGGCGTGATGCGTAACGCGCGTGAGCATGAGCTCATGCGTGAAGGGCGGGGCGCTGAAGACCCCGCTGCCCGCACCGCTAGTCGCAAAGGCGGAGGCAAAAACTTTAAAGGCAAATCGAAAATTGATCCCCTTGCCACGTCTTTTGGGTTTGGGAATACCGGCGCACGTGGCCCGCGCGGCCCAGGAGGGCCTCGAGGTCCGAGTAGTCGTGGGCCTCGCCCTCCTGGGGTAATGACCAGCGGCACGCCGCGGCCACCTGGACAAAATCGAGGCCCGCAACAGGGCCGCAAGCAAGGCGGCCGCAGCAATAGTGCGGGTGGCGAAGCCAACGGCAACGTTGCGCCGCGCGGCGAACCCAACGGAAACACTACAGGAAACAACTCTGCCGGAGCGCAAGCCCGCCGTGGCAGCCGTCGCGGACGTGGGCCGCGTCCAGCGGGCGTGCCTAAACTCCCGCAAGGCGACGAATAGCCGCTTTTTGAAGAGATAATCTTCAAAAAGCCGTGTTTTTGCGCCGCAGGTAAAGCGTAGCTCTACCTCCTGTGCTGAACGATCCTTTCCTAAATAAAAGTGATACATCATCAGCAGCTTCCTCGTCTTTACAGGTACGCTCGGTCACTGTTGTGCGCACGTCCGAAATGTTTTTTTACCTTTGTGTCTTAGATTTTTTGTTAACCGAGTCAAATGCACGTGTCGAACCGAATTGGGAAACTTAAGTGGTTTGTCGCTTCCATTTTCAATCATCGCGTTCGATTGTTCGTGCAGTACGGTCGCATCTCCTTGCAGTGACTTCTAACTCAAACTTCCCAAGAAAATGACCCTATGAATCTCCGCCAAACCATCCTCAACCACCGATCAAAATGGTGGAAATCGGTTCGTTCGCTTTTTGGGGCGTTAGTGGCCGGAATTTCGGTTGCGCAAGCGACTCCTGCCGTCAACACCCGCCCCGACGCACTGCTCGCCGTAGACATGAACCGCAGCGCCATTGTCGACAAGATTGTGAGAGCGTGGGCGCATGATTTGGATCCGTCGCAACGTGATGCATTCAAAGCACAAATTGGCGCATTGCGGGCAGATCAGTTATTTTCAGCCAGCACGAGCGCAAATTTCGAAGGTGTTTTGGAGGTGCTGCACGCGGCTTCGCTCCCGCGCGCAAATGTATCTCCAGCGTTGGGTTCGGCGCAAACCTACTACGCAGCCCAAAGCGCGCTTAATAACGCAGCGGTAGGCACAATACCTGCGGCGCAAAAAGAGGTGTTTTCTGGCGTTATCTCCGAAAAAAGCAAGGCGCTAGGCGATCCGTCCGCTGATTTGGTCTACACACCGATTACCCCCTGCCGCTTGTTTGATACCCGCGCTGGCTTAGCGTCGGCACTTGGCACCGTGGGCGGCACGTTTAGCAACCAACAAACCAAAAATATCGTGCCCAATGGTGCGTGTGGTATCCCCTCCGCCGGTGTCGCCAGTCTCTTTATTTCATTCCACGCTTACAACAACAATCCTGCAGCCTTGGGCGTAATCGGTTTTATGAAACCCGCGGGTGCGTTTGGTGCAATGGCGGCAACGTGGACCGGCGCAGTGTGGACGACCGGCACATTCATCGCTGGAACAAATTCAAATGGCAGCTTTGATGCCTTCGTCGGCAACGGGCAACCGATGACAGCGGATATGATCGTGGACGTAATGGGGTACTTCCGTGCGCCGCAGGGCGCAATTGGAGACATCACGGATATCCAAACGGGTGCGGGCTCGGGCCTAACGGGTGGCGTGACCAGTGGGGCGGTTAGCCTAAGCCTTGAGACTAGCTTCAAGCTCCCACAGTCGTGTGCCAACGGGCAGGTGCCAAAAAGCAATGGAGCGGGCGCTTGGACGTGTGCGGCGGATGTAACGGTAACCAACGCCTGGACGCAAGGGGGCAACGCCTTCGGCGCGGCGGGAGTGATTGGCACCACCGATGCCCAATCACTCACTGTGCAAAGCGGTGGCGGACAAATTAGTGTGTTAGTTTCGGGTGGCAGTGGTCTGCGCGTGCTAGCTAACTCGAGCGGGGCAAATATCGTCAACGGCGACGCCTCAAACACCATCGGCAATTCAGGTGGTGGGCTACGGGGCGTAACCGTTTCGGGCGGAACGGTTAATCGCGGCGGCGCGCCGAATGGCAACAATGGCTGGTACTCGACCATCGGTGGCGGTCAGGGCAATAAAACCGGTGCCGACGACAACAGCACTGGAGACTACGCCACTGTTGCGGGCGGGGGAAATAATAGTGCGGGTGGCAACAGCGCTACCGTTGCCGGCGGAGGCACGAACACCGCGAGTGGCGCGGCTGGAACCGTAGGGGGTGGCAGTCAGAATACCGCGAGCGGAGTCAACGCAACCGTTCCGGGCGGATTGACAAACGTCGCGAGCGGCGCCTACAGCTTCGCTGCCGGTCGAGTCGCGCGCGCCGATCAAGCGAGTTGCGCGGTGTTTAATCTTTGGAGTGCGGTGATTCAGACCGGATGTGCGGGGCTTCCAAGCATCTTCCGCGTTGCGGCGAATAACGGGCTTACCGTTGATTTCGGAGCACCGGACGTAGCGGGCAACGGATCAGATTGGGTGTTCATCGGCCCCATATTCGCAGGTAAACATATCGCGGCTAAATCCGGCGCTTTTTTAAGTTCAGGCGGCGTGTGGACCAATAGCTCCGATCAAACAAAAAAAGAAGCGTTTCGTAGCGTTGATGTGCAGGCGGTTTTGCGCAAGGTGATTGCATTGCCCGTCACGACCTGGAGCTACATTGCAGAAGGCAAAGGCACACGCCGGATGGGCCCGATGGCGCAGGATTTCCGAAAAGCGTTTGGTTTAGGGATGGACGACAAATCCATCGGAGTGGTCGATGCCGATGGCGTGGCACTGGCAGCGATTCAGGGATTAAATCAAAAGCTTGATGTAGAAACGGCGCGTGGCAAAGCAAAAGATGCAAAGATAGACGCGTTGGAGAAAAAAGTTGAAGAACTTTCACGCCTTAGGGAGCAGCTCTCTGCGATTCAGAAAAAGCTTGGTTTGTAGGCGAATGATCCGAGCTTGAAACTCGGAACCTACAAATGATTTATCAAGAAAATAAAAAATACCGCACAAATTGCATGTGCGGTTTTTTAACGCTTTGGCGTTTCAAGTAAGCGCAGATTTCTCGACGCTTACCAGGAACATTACGGCTTCTTTACAGCGTCTTTAGCAGCTTCAACGGCTTTAGCTGCAGCATCTTTCGCTGCATCTTTGCCCGCTTCAACGGCTTTACCAGCTGCGTCCTTAGCCATATCACCAGCTTTGCCGGCCATATCTTTAGCAACATCACCGGTTTTAGCGGCAGCGTCTTTTGCAGCGTCGCCAGCTTTAGCAGCAGCTTCTTTCGCAGCATCAACTGCAGATTTCGCAGCGTCAGCAGGAGTAGGAGCCGCGGCAGCGGGAGCAGCGGGAG
>JANMDS010000008.1:0-9377 GCA_031376405.1 Betaproteobacteria bacterium | reverse complement strand
TTTTGGGAGATATCTCCCAAAAAATGCGATTTTTACGCCGCAGGTATTTTGGGTTATTAGGCTTGCGCCGCGAGCGCCGAACGCAGCGCTACGGGCTCGGCCATCGCCTGTCCGATGAGCAGCAATGCTGGGCTTTCGATTTTTTCTAAGCGCACCGTCTTGGCGAGATGCAAAAGCGTGGTGCGCACTTCGCGAGCACTCTGCGCGCTTGCAGCGTGCACAATTGCGCAAGGCAGGTGCGCGCTTGCACCAGCGCGCAGAAGCGTTCGGGTGAGCCGGTCGCAACGGCTCACGCCCATATAGATCACCAACGTGAGCCCACTTGCTACCAGCGCTCGCCAATGCGTTTCATCTTCCTCTTCCTCTGCGGTGTGGCCTGTCACCAACGCCACGCCGTGGCCAATGGAACGGTCTGTCAATGGCACCCCCAATTGCGCAGCAGCGGCGCTGGCGGCAGTGATACCCGGTACGATTTCGTAGCGAATGCCTGTATCTCGCATCGCCGCGATTTCTTCCGCCGCCCTCCCGAATACAGAAGGATCGCCGCCTTTGAGCCGCACGACAATGTGCCCCTTTTGCGCCTCACTCACCATCAACTTACTGATGAACGCTTGCGGCGTAGAAACACAGCCGCCGCGTTTGCCCACGTACACCACGCGCGCATTGGGCTTGGCATGGCTAAGGACACGCGTGTTCACCAAATCATCCACTAGCAAAACGTCGGCTAAACCAATGACACGCGCCGCTTTAAAAGTGAGCAGCTCTGGGTCGCCTGGGCCTGCACCGACCAGATACACCTGCGTCGGCATCACGCGATTTGCGGCGCGGCGAGCGCTGCTTTGCTCGCCATACGCTTCAGTTCGGGCATGCACGATCCGCAGTTGGTGCCGCAACGTAAGCTGTGCTGAACCGTTTGCAGTCGCGTTGTTGCGTCGCCGGTCGCTCGATTGAGGGCGTCGGCAATCTCCGTCTCGCCAACACCGAAACAGGTACAAAGCGTTTTGCTTTCCGTGCGGACAAACGATTCAGGCGGCGCGGGGGCTAAAAGCCAGCGCGAAAGAGGCCGCACGTTCGTACGCGTAAGAAAGAGTGAGCGTAGCCATTGCAACGCGGGCTGGGCAATCGTGGCACCACTGAGGCGTGCGCCCACCACATAGTCGTCGCGGACTGCGACACGACGGGTTGCGTTGGTCATCACATCGTCGTAACGTAAAACTTGCGTCTCTGGCGCAAACAGCAGCGCGTCAAGATCGTCGATCCACTGCGCATCGGGCACTTCGCTTGCCGCCGCCTCGCACCAAAGCCCACACACTTCGCCTTCGATGGGCACTGCATAGGCCACATCGAGCGAGCCACAGTGGTCTAGCCAACGTAGGCGGGCTGAATCTAATTGTGCTGACGGCACGATTGCGAAAGCGGCAACGCTCCACACCGCCGTAAACAGCTCTGCATGCACCGCAGCGTGCTTGAGCTCGGGTTGCTTGGATTGTGGGCAAAACGCAGGGGATGTGAGCGCGTTCACGCCCGATATCGCTTTCCCACGCAAAAAGTTTTGACCCCAATGCATCGTGATGTAGGCTTGCCCTGAGCGCACGGATTCAGTGGCGTTTGCGCGCATGATCACGCTTCCACGCGCAGAACGAACTTGCGTCCACGCGCCCTCAGCAATACCGCGCCGCGTCATATCGTTTGCATGCAAGTGCACTTGTGGCACTGCGTCGTGGCCGAGCAAGGTGGCGCTGCGCCCGGTTCGCGTCATCGTGTGCCACTGGTCACGCGTGCGCCCCGTGGTGAGCGCAAGTGGAAATTTTGCAGTAAGCTTTTCGGCCACACCGCGGTAGCTGTTCGCCACAAATTTGGCTTTGCCGCTTGCCGTTGGAAACACCCCATCTTCATACAGCCGCATGCATGGGGCGCTGCTGCCACTCGGCAGCGGCCATTGTTGTGCGCCGCTATCAATGAGGGATTGGTACTCCAAGCCCGATATATCGAGATCACGCCCTACTGTCATCGCGCGGTGCTCTTCCCAAACTTCCTGCGCGGATGTGAAGGCCGTTTGCAAGGGTGTTTCAGGCGCGAGTCGTTTTTGAATTTCTACACCCACCTGCGAGAAAATTTGCCAATCCGCTCGCGCTTGTCCGGGCGCGGGCAATGCTGCGGTGAGTCGCGTGATGCGCCGCTCGGAGTTGGTGACCGTACCTGATTTTTCACCCCAAGTTGTGGCAGGCAACACCACATCGGCAAACGCTACGGTTTCGCTTGCGGAAAATGCATCCTGCACCACCACGAATTCTGCTTTTCGCAGCGCGGCGTGAATGCGCGTTAAATCTGGCATTGAATGCGCGGGATTCGTGCAGGCGATCCACACCGCTTTGATGTCCCCACGCTCTAACGCATCGAACATTTCAACAGCAGTTTTTCCAGGACGGTCCGAAATCGCAGTAAGCCGCCAAAGCGCTGCAACTTCATCGCGATGCGTAGCATTACTTGCTTCCCGATGCCCCGGCAACAAATTGGCAAGCGCACCAACTTCGCGCCCGCCCATTGCGTTGGGTTGACCAGTGAGTGAGAACGGCCCTGCTCCTGGTTTGCCAATTTGCGCGGTAGCAAGATGCAGCCCAATCAGCGCTGTATTTTTGTCGGTTCCGCTTGTGCTTTGATTTAATCCTTGGCAATAAAGGGAAAGCACATTGCCGGACTCCGCCCACCATCGCGCTGCGGTAATGATGTCCCGCTCTGGCACGCCGCAAATGCGCGCTGCGACTGCGGGCGAAAGCTCACGCACGAGACTTTTGAGTGCAGAGAAGTTCTCAGTATGCGCGGCGATGTAGTCAAGGTTTACGCGCTCTTCCCAAATCAACCAATGCAACATGGCATGAAAGAGCGCTACATCGGTTCCAGGCAATATGGCCAAGTGTAGATCGGCCTGTACCGCGGTTTCGGTGCGTCGCGGATCGATCACAATTATTTTTTGTGTCGTTCGCCTTTCCCGTGCTGCCTCAATCCGGCGAAACACGATGGGGTGCGTCCACGCGGTATTTGAACCTGCAATAAAAAGCAAATCTGCGTGATCAATATCTTCGTAACAGGTTGGTACCGCATCCATACCTAGCGTGGCCTTATAGCCCGCAACCGCTGAGCTCATACATAGCCGTGAATTGGTATCGATATTGTTAGTACCAACCACTGCGCGTGCCAATTTGTTGAGTGCGTAATAGTCTTCCGTCAGTAGTTGCCCAGAGCCGTAAAACGCGACAGCATCGGGGCCGTGTTTGCGGATGATGGCTACGAACCGCTCTGCAACATGTGCAATGGCTGCATCCCAATTTGTTTCTGTTCGCGCTGCATCCCGTTGCGCACGCACCTCAGGCACTAGCAAGCGCCCGCCTGCGCGCGTGGTGAGATGCAGTGTGCTGCCCTTGCTGCAAAGCTTACCGAAATTAGCGGGATGGTCAGGATCTCCGCGCACGCTTACGATGCTTACGCCATCGGTGGAGATCAACACACCGCAGCCCACGCCACAATAGGGGCAGGCAGATTTAATTTCGGTTATCGGCAGCATGCTGTATTACGCGTGCACATACACTAAGCCATCCACCACTTTGGTACCGAAGGCTCGGGTGCAGCCTTCGTCTGGCGCATCGGCACATCCTGTTTTCAAGTCAATCGTCCAGTTATGAAGTGGGCAGGCCACTTTGTTGCCAAACACAATGCCTTGCGAAAGTGGGCCACCTTTATGTGGACAGCGATCCGCTACCGCGAACACCTCATCAGTTGCGTTGCGAAACACCGCAATCGGTTCGCTACCGCCGAGCCATTGGCGCGCGCCGAGCATTGGTAGCTCCTCTACTTTACAAACCGGATGCCAGGCCACAACGTGCGCGTTCAAACCGCCGCTCCTGCCGGCGCTGGCACAATCGGGATGAACTGCCGCCCATCGACTTTCGCTTTAGCAAACTCTTTCCACGGATCGGGCTCTCCATCGAGCGCGAATTGCAATTGCGCCCACAGGGCTTTGCGGTTTTCGTGATCGTCCAAGATCTTTGCTTTCACGTAATCCATGCCTACTCGCTTGACGTAATGTACTGTGCGCTCTAAGTACCAACCTTCTTGCCGATAGAGCTCAAGGAACGCGCCGGAATACTCCAAAACCTGCGCCGCAGTTTCCACCTTTACAAAAAATTCAGCGACCTCAGTCTTGATACCGCCATTACCCGCGATGTAGAGCTCCCAACCCGAATCCACGCCAATGATGCCTACATCTTTAATTCCTGATTCTGCACAATTGCGCGGGCACCCAGATACGGCAAGCTTTACTTTATGCGGTGCGTACATCCGCCACAGCGCATGTTCCAAATCTTTACCCATTTGAGTAGAGTCTTGCGTGCCAAATCGGCACCACTCGCTTCCAACACAGGTTTTCACCGTTCGCAACGCTTTTGCGTACGCGTGACCGGACGGCATATCTAAGTCTTTCCATACTTCTGGTAAATCTTCTTTCTTAATGCCGAGAAGATCAATGCGTTGCCCGCCGGTTACTTTTACAGTGGGCACCTTGAACTTATCGACCACATCCGCGATCCGGCGCAGCTCACTCGAGTTGGTTTCACCGCCCCACATACGCGGAATTACAGAGAACGTGCCATTCTTTTGGATATTGGCGTGGGCGCGCTCGTTGATGTAACGACTTTGCGGATCATCTTGTGCTTCTTTGGGCCACGTGCTCGTGCAATAGTAATTGAGCGCGGGGCGACAGCTGGCGCAACCATTGGGCGTACGCCACTCCAGGAACGATTGCGTGGCAGGCACGGACAACAGCTTTTGCTCCCGAATCGCGTGGCGCACGGTTGCATGCGTGTGATCCGTACAGCCACACATCGGTTTATTCGCTTTGGTCTCCGCACTGTAAGCGCCGCCCAACGTACTTGCTAACAACTGCTCAACTAACCCAGTGCACGAGCCGCACGACGCAGAGGCCTTGGTGCATTTCTTAACTTCATCGAGCGTGAATAATCCTTGCAGTTTGATCGCTTTCACGATCGTACCTTTGGTCACGCCATTGCAGCCACAAACTTCCGCACTATCCGCCATTGAAGCGGCTTTGCTTTGCCCCTGATGCCCCGTATCGCCTAGGCTGGATTCGCCGAACATCAATTGATCACGAATATCGTGAATAGTCCGTCCTTCTTTCAATAGCTTGAAGTACCACGCACCATCCGCTGTGTCGCCATAGAGCACGCCACCGACCAATTTATTGTTTTGAATCACAAGCTTTTTGTATACACCACCTATCGGATCGGATAGCGTAATTTCTTCAAAACCCTCGCCTCCAATAAAGTTTCCGGCTGAAAATAGATCAATGCCGGTTACCTTTAACTTTGTTGACGTCACAGAACCTTCATATCGACCGATGCCGTACTCGGCCAAATGGTTGGCTACAACTTTTGCTTGCTCAAATAGCGGTGCAACAAGGCCATAGGCAATACCGCGGTGGCTCACGCATTCGCCTACTGCATAAATTTTTGGATCGTAGGTCTGCATCGTGTCGTTCACTACGATGCCACGGTTGCAGTACAACCCTGCGCTTTCGGCGAGCGCGGTATTCGGGCGAATGCCTACTGCCATCACCACCAACTGCGCAGGAATCGTGCTGCCATCCTTAAATTGCAACGCCGCCACACGTCCCGACTCTCCCGCTACCAAGGCGGCAGTTTGGGCTTTCATTAAAAAAGTAATTCCTTTCGCTTCCAGCGATGCTTGCAGGAGATTGCCTGCGGTCGCGTCGAGCTGGCGCTCCATCAACCAATCGGTAGCGTGTACGACGGTGACCCCCATGCCCCGCAACTTCAACCCATTTGCGGCTTCTAAACCGAGCAAGCCTCCGCCAATGACCACTGCGTGTTGGAACCGCTTCGAAGCGTCAATCATTGCCTCGGTATCAGCGATGTCGCGATAAGAGATTACGCCTGGCAGGTCTTTACCAGGGATTGGCAAGATAAAGGGGTTCGATCCAGTGGCTAATAGCAGCCGATCATAGGGTGTTTTTTCACCGTTTTTCGAGACGATAATCTTGCGAATGCGGTCAATTTGCGCCGCAGGTATTCCGACTTTTAGCGTAATTTTATTGTCCGCGTACCAAGCGAAATCATTCAAAACGATTTCGTCGAGCGTCTGTTCGCCCGCGAGTACCGGGGAGAGCAAGATGCGGTTGTAGTTTGGATGCGGCTCCGCACCAAACACGGTGATGTCGTATTTATCGGGCGCAATTTTCAAAAGCTCTTCAATCGCGCGTATTCCCGCCATCCCGTTTCCCACCACGACTAATCGTTGTTTGTGCATTAGAAAAACTCCACTGTTGCATTGCAGTAAGCAATCTTGATGCCACAGTTTTTTTGCCCAGAAGAATGCAGCGTTATTGAATTTGTGCACCGCAACAGTTCACGATCAAATCGTTCCGCACAATAAGCGTGCCTAGTAAGAAGAAGTGCGCGATTTTTTCTCAGCATTGTGCTGGCACGACGCTTGCGTAAACGTCATTGTTGTATTCAAAACTGGTGAACCGAATGAATCGTGCATTTTGGAAAGCGGGCCATTGGCCCACTCTTGTTGCGGCATTTCTTTACTTTGATTTGGCGTTCATGGTGTGGGTGTTGCTCGGACCGTTGGGCGTATCCATCGCAAAGGATTTGCAACTCGATGCCGCGCAAAAAGGCTTGATGGTGGGGCTTCCAGTGTTGGCAGGCGCGCTGCTGCGTCCTGTTTTAGGTGCGAGTGTGGACTTTTTCGGTGCAAAGATTACCGGTATCGTTGCGCAACTCATTGTGATTGCCGCGCTTGCAGTGGGTTGGTTAGTGGGTGTAACCACGTACTCGCAAGTGCTTGTGCTTGGATTATTTCTAGGCGTTGCTGGGGCTTCGTTCGCTGTGGCACTACCGCTCGCGTCGCGCTGGTATCCACCGGAGCATCAAGGCACTGCGCTTGGTATAGCGGGCGCAGGCAACTCTGGAACCGCATTCGCCGCGCTGCTTGCCCCCACGCTCGCCGCTTGGTACGGATGGAGTAACGTATTTGGTCTGGCGTTGATCCCACTGGTACTGGTGCTGATCGTTTTTGCGGTGATCGCGCGCAATCCACCTTCGAGCACCGGTGCAAAATCATGGTCAGACTATGTGCGCGTACTGCGCGAGAAGGATGCGTGGTGGTTTATGTTTTTCTATAGTGTTACGTTTGGTGGTTTTGTAGGCTTAGCCGCATCCCTCACGATTTACTTTAACGCCCAATACGGGCTCGATGCTAAGACGGCCGGCTTCTATACCGCAGCCTGCGTATTTGCTGGCTCCTTCATGCGGCCTATTGGGGGCAATTTGGCCGATCGTATCGGGGGAATCAAAACCTTATCGTATGTGTATATCATCGCCGCATTCGCGCTCGGTGTCATTGGTTTAGGAATTGAATCTTCGTATGCTGCGCTTGGCGTTTTTGTGTTGGCCATGTTGGCGCTGGGCGCGGGCAATGGCGCCGTGTTTCAGTTAGTTCCACAGCGATTTCGTAAGGAAATTGGTGTGATGACTGGGCTCGTCGGTATGGCAGGTGGCATAGGCGGCTTTTATCTCGCCTCGTCGCTGGGAATGGCCAAAAAAATCACCGGGGAATACCGAGTCGGCTTTTTAGCGTTTGCTGCGCTCGCCGTGTTGGGGTGGATCGGTCTATTTTCCGTGAAGCGCCGCTGGCGCACCACGTGGGGCAGCGCGGCGATGACTACGGCGCGCGTGTAAGTGCTCGAAGTTTCAATCGGACACACCTCGCGCGCGGGGTTGCGCGCAGTTAACGAAGACTTCGTAGGCGCCGTGCTGCCAGACTTACAGGAACGCGCGCTAAAAGGCATTATCGCGGTGATTGCCGATGGCGTTTCGGGAGGAAGAGGGCGCGAGGCGGCCGAACATTGTGCGCGCAATATCTTAGCCGACTATTTCTCAACCGCGCCCACGCAAAGTGCGACACAATCACTCGAAACGCTATACCGGCACTTAAACCGTTGGGTTATTTCTCAGCCTGCTTTTGGTACCGACCGGCCCGCAATGATGACCACGCTGACCACGCTTGTAATACGTGGGGGGTCCTATGCGTTTGCGCATGTGGGCGATACACGGGCGTACATTTTGAAGACTGCTACGCCGACGCACCCGCAGGCGCTACAGCGGCTCACCTCGGACCACGTATGGAACCGCCCGGAGATGGATCACGTGCTCACCCGCGCCATTGGCTTGGACAGTACGTTGGTGGTTGATGTCGGAATGGGGCCCATCGCGCAAGGAGATGTTCTCTGTTTAATCAGCGATGGCGTGTGGTCACGATTGTCGGATACGGATTTAACAACCCTCTTGAACGAAGCCGATGTGCAGTACGCTGCCAACACCATCGTGGACACGGCATTGCGGTTAGGCAGCGCCGACAATGCAAGCGCGTTGGTGATGCGCGTGGACCACAGCGATGCAGCCGATTTTGGTGATGCGCTTGCGGAAACCGCCGCGCTACCGTACCTCACCCATCGCCTCACCATTGGAGCGACTCTTGATGGGATGCGCGTTGAAGAAATACTTCATACATCCCGTACCACGCACATTGCGCGCGTTAGCAATGCGAATGCCGAATACGTGCTGAAAACGCTTACGCCGGAAGCGGCCCAGGATGCTGAAGAACGGGTTGCCTTTGCGCACGAATGCTGGCTAGCAGCGCGCGTGCATGTGCGCTATGTAGCGGCCATACGCACACCGCCGCTAGGGCCAAGCGCGAAGTATTTGCTAACCGATTTTTATGAAGGCGAAACGCTTGCCGCTCAATTAGCAGCCGATCACCACTTCAGCGTGCCCGACGCACTGCGCATCGCCCGTGAGCTTACGCGCGCGCTGGGTGCGCTGCATCGGCGCAGCATTATTCATCGTGACGTGAAGCCTGAAAACATTCACCTCGGTGCAGATGGTCAACTGCGACTGCTCGATTTGGGTACGGCAGTGTCCGGCTTCTCTGCGCATACGCCTGCGTCCGCGCGTCGCGCTGGCACGCCAAGCTACCTTGCCCCAGAGCTGTTCGGCGACGAAACGGAGCCCAGCCCGCGCAGCGACTTATACGCTTTAGGCGTAACGCTTTACCATTTGCTGACGCGTAGGTTTCCTTACGGCGAAATTGAAGCGTTTCAAACACCGCGCTTCGGGCAAGCAACGCCGGTATCGCGCACCCGCCCCGATGTACCGGGTTGGTTTGAAAATATTGTGCTGCGCGCACTTGCGCCGTCACCAAAGGATCGCTTTGAAACGGCTGAAGAGTTGCTGCTCGCGCTCGAGCGCGGCCCGATGGCCGATCCTACGCCATTGCGGGCG
>JANMDS010000573.1:0-8839 GCA_031376405.1 Betaproteobacteria bacterium | reverse complement strand
CGATTGGCCACATCATCATCGGCCGCGACGAAATCTGTTGCGAGCGCGCCCGCACCCACGAGCATACCCACGTGCGCCAAAGCGAGCGATGGGGGCCGCTACTCCCGTTCGCCTACTGCGGCGCGGGTCTCTATCAAGTGCTGCGCGGCAATCACTTTTATTGGGATAATCCGTTCGAGCGCGAGGCGCGGCGAGCCGCCGCTCAAGAAATTAATCGCTAATACCTGCGGCGTAAAACTGGTACTTTCTGGAAGATATCTGCTGAAAAATGCATTTTCTACGCCGCAGGTATTGAGCGTGTCAGTCTTAATTTGCAACCTTCCACTCCCGCCGCCCCAAGCACGCACGTCACGACTAGTGTTTTGTTTTAGGTAGGGTTCGCCGCGCGGGTATTCCGTTAACGCCACGCGTGAAAACGCGTTGTAGGAGTTTGCGCTTTTCCAGAGCGCGCTAGTAGAAATGTTGGCCTCGCAAAAGCAATTGCCTAGGATTTTGTCTACTTAGCAGCGACGGCACTGCGCAGCGCTGCAACAAACCGCTTGGCCGTGGATGAAAGCGGGCGGCTGGGCGGAGTGGCGAGAATGCAGCGAAACGCAATGTTTAATTCAAACGGGCGTAAGACCACGCCCCGCTCGGTGTAGCTTTGGCCTACGAGCGGGTTGACCAAGCCGATCCCCAGCCCTTGCGCGACGCACTCGCACACGCTGATGCCATACGGCGTTTCGATGCGTGGGCGATACAAGCCAGCGCGCTCGCCTAGCGCGGAAAGTAAGCGGCGGGTCGAGCCATCCTCGGCGTTAAGGGATACGATTTCCGCGCTTAAAAACTGATCCACGGTAATGCGCTGCTGGCGGGCGAGCCGATGTTTTTTCGGTATCGCGATCACTCCATTGACTTCGCTTAACACGTAATGCTGAAGCCCTTGCGTAGAAGCTTCATCGGCCATGAGCCCGATTTCGCACAAGCCCGCCAGCACGCGCTCGCGCACTTCCCGTGAGCTCATCACTTGCAACGACACCGTGAGCGTAGGCTGCGTGGCCATCATCGCGGCGATGACGCGCGGCAGCAAACTCAACCCCAACGCGGGATAGCTGGCAATGCTCAGTTGCTCCACGCCGAATTGCCGCAGCGAAAGTAAGCGGTGTTGCAGCGCATCGAGCCCCACAAAGCTGCGCTCGACTTCTACTAAAAATGCGCGGGCCTCTGGCGTAGGCTGCAAGCGGGCACGGGCGCGCACAAAGAGCGCCAGCCCAGCCTCTGTTTCCAGCCGTCGAATCGCTTGGCTCACCGCGGGTTGGGTGATGCCGAGCACGTCGGCTGCGCGCGAAGCGATGCCTACTTGCATGACGGTACGGAAGATTTCAATATCGCGTAAATGCATAACTTACATTTATAGAGTTATTAAAAATGTTTAGCAAGCAAAGCGATGGTGCAGGTAACATTTAAATATGTTCGCAACCGCTTTGTCTAACGAAACCAATGTGCCAACGCGCAACCCAAACTGGCTCGGGCTGCGCTGCATTCGCTGCGCCGCCGTTACCGCCGAACGTGACGCGCCCGCCGGTTGCCCAGCCTGCGCCGCCCGAGGCGAGCCTGCGGCAATGGCCTGCCACTACGCGCCAGGCAGCCCGCCTTTGGCCCAGCCTTATCTCAATTTGCCATTTCGGGGCGAGGGCGACACGCCCGTCGTCGCGCTTCCGCGCGCGCTGATCCGAGCGGGCGGAGCGCGCGTTTTTGCAAAACTTGAATCGGCAAATCTTACAGGCTCCCATAAAGATCGCATGGCGGCGATCGGCGTGGCCCACGCGCTTGCGCAAGAGCGAAGCGGGGTGATTGCTGCATCAAGCGGCAACGCAGGCTTAGCCGTTGCCGCCTACGCGGCTGCCGCTGGGCTACGCTGCGAAATCGTGATCACGCAAAGTTGCCCGCCACTTTACAAAGCGCTCATGCAAGAACACGGCGCCCGAATCACGATTGGGGCATCGGCGTTAGACCGATGGGAAATCGTACGCACGCGCGTCGAAGCCGACCCCAACCTGCTCGCGCTTACAAACTACATGCGCCCTGCCGTCGGCAGCCCGCCCGCTACCATCGAAGGCTACAAGCTCATTGCGGGCGAGTTGGTTGATGGGCTCAAGGGCGAAGAAATTGCGCGGGTATACGTGCCCGTGGCGCGCGGAGATTTATTGTTTGGGCTGTGCCTCGGGTTCGAATCGTTATTTGCTGCAAAGCGTATTTCGCACATTCCAAAGCTCATTGCTGTAGAGCCTTTTGCCCGACTCGCACGCGTCAGCGCCGGTGATGATTACCGCGCGGAATTTAGCGGTAACACCGCGCAGTTTTCAACCAGTGGCAGCACCGTTACGCTTCAATCCGTTGCCGCGCTTCAACGCACGCAAGGCCACGCGATAGTGATTGATGATGCCCGCGCCTACACTGCCCGCGCGCTGCTTGCCCGCAATGGTTTTAGCGTTGAGCTTTGCGCCGCCGCAGCGTATGCGGCGTATGCTGATACACCCGAGCCCGATGCAGACGAAGGCGCATCCGTCATCATTTTTACCGCCCATGGCAGCCGAGACTCGCTTTCTATTTCTCCTCCACCTTCACCGTTTAAGGATTCACCATGATCGGCCAACGAATTGTTTGCTCATTTGCTATGTTCATAGCGTGCTCGGCGATTACAAGTTCTGCGTATGCGCAATATCCAGATAAGCCCATCAAGCTAATCGTGCCGTGGGCCACCGGCGGGAGCACCGACACGCTCGGGCGCACGCTAGCGCAGCGCTTGAGCCAAACGCTTGGCCAGCAAGTGGTGGTGGATAATCGCCCTGGCGCGGCCGCTGCAATCGGCACCGATGCGATGGCCAAAGCCGCGCCCGATGGCTACACCCTCGGCATGATTGAATTGCCGCACGCAATTGCGCCCTCAGTTGTCGCCAAATTGCCTTACGATTTGCAACGCGATTTGCAGCCGATCGCACTAATTGGCACGTCACCGTTATTGCTTTTGGTGAGCACCACGTTGCCTTCAAAATCGATCAGTGATTTCGTAGCGGCAGCCAAAGCCCGGCCTAGCGGCATCGCCATTGCCCACAGCGGCAACGGCAGCGTAAGTCATCTCGCAGCGGAATTGCTGCAAGAAAAAACCAGCGCTAAATTTACCCTCGCCAGTTACAAAGGCTCTGGCCCCGCGCTCATTGATCTCGCGGGCGGCCATGTGCAAGCCCATTTCGTTACGCTAGCGGGCGGCAACGCGTCGTTGAAATCGGGCAAAGCCGCAGCCCTTGCTGTCGCCGCACAGAAACGCATTGGCGCATTAGCCGATGTGTCTACTTTTGCTGAAGCCAATGTGAGCGAATTTGTTGTCGAGCAATGGTGGGGTGTTGTCGCCCCGAAAGGTACGCCCGCTGCGATTGTTGAAAAACTACGTGTAGAAATTATTGCGGCGATTAATCACGCTACGCTGCAAGATCGAATGCGTGAGCTCGCCGTAGACCCACGCCCGCTCGGCCCAGAGCCCTTTGCAGCATTTATTGATAGCGAAATGAAGCGTTGGGGGGCGGTCGTTAAAAAAGCTGGGATTAAGCCCGAATGACCCACGCTACACTTCGACAAAGCGCATTCGGACGAGGCGCTAAACGTACAGCGAAGTAAGCAAGCGTAAGGGCGGCCTACCGTGATTTGGATTGTCACAAAATATTTCATCACAGCCGCTTTGGTTGTACTCATTTCTGAGCTCGCGAAGCGCAGCGATAAATTAGGCGGGTTCATCGCGGCCTTGCCGCTAGTGACCATACTGACTTTGATTTGGCTCTACGCCGAGAAACAACCCGAGCAAAAAATTGCAGATCATGCCCGCTACACGTTTTGGTATGTGCTGCCTACACTGCCGATGTTTCTCGCGTTCCCATTGCTTTTGCCGCGCATTGGTTTTTGGGCAACGCTCTTGGCGTCGGTTTTTCTGACTGCGCTGTGTTTTGGTCTCGTAGCGCTCGTTGCTCGCAGGTTTGGAATTGATCTGCTCTAGCGGTTAGGCCGAATGTAGCTAGATGTGAGAAGGATTGGAAAGTTAGTTCTGTGGATGAATACCTGCGGCGCAAAAACGGCATTTTTTAGCAATAATCTCCCAAAATTTAGCGCTATGTTAAAGTGATCACGTGAAGAAAATCATTCTTTTTTTGTTTGTCCTCGTGTTGCTGCCTTTGCAGTCCGTGGTGAGCGCGCGCCAGGCCATTGGCCATGATGCGGGGCAAGCCATTGCTGCGGCGCACGAATACGCCCACAACCACGACACCGAACATGCTAACCACGACGCGCAGGATCATGATGCCTCGGGCGGGCATTGCGATTCCACTGGGCAATGCCACTCACACGGCGCGTCGATTGCTTCAGAAACATGCGTAGCCTTCGTTGCGCCGTGTTCTTCCGTTAAGTTTGGCCATTTTTCCAGAGTAATTCCTTCCTCTCTGCCCGAGCGTATCGAACGCCCGCAGTGGTCTCCCGCCGACTAATCGGCGGGTACGCGCTCTAGCTTTAACTCACGTAGCGAAACCCGCTGAAAGCATCAATTCATTGATTCTTTTGGGAGTTTTCTATGGAGTTTCGTCTCCTTAGTAGCAAGATTTCATGGGGCGCCGCGTGCCTCGCGCTTACACCGCTCGTCTCAGCGCAGTCGCCCATCACCGTGGCCGATGCCCTTTCGCAAGCCTGGGCGCGCCACCCAGCTTCGCAATCGGCCGCCGCGCGCGCAGAAGAAATCGCTGCCCGCCAAAGTGCGGCGGCTTCGCTCACGCCGAGCTCGCCGACGCTTCAACTTTCCCAGCTTTCTGATGCCCGCTTTGCCAATGCGGGGCGCAGAGCGACCGAAGCAGAGCTCAGTATTCCGGTCTGGAACTGGGGCGCACGCGATGCAGCTCGCACCTTAGCGAGCGCAGAGGGCGGCGCGATTGCGGCGCAATTAGTTGCGGCAAAACTCAAGCTTTCCGGTGAGCTTAGAGAAGCGCTGTGGGCGCTGGCCATTGCCCGCGTTGAGCAAGCCGTAGCCACGCGCAAAGTAGCTGATGCGCAAGCGCTTGGGGACGACGTAACACGCCGCGTGAATGCAGGCGATCTCGCGCCCGTCGATGCCAATCTGGCGCAAAGTGCGCTGCGGCTTGCGCAGCTTGGCGCGGGCCAAGCGCAGGACGCCACGTTGCGTGCGGAGCTGGGTGTGCAATTGCTCATCGGAAAAAGCGATGTCACCCCGATAGGCGAAACACCTGCCCAACCCGCAAGCGTAGAAAATCATCCCAACGTGCGCAGCGCCGAGCGGCTGCGCAGCGCCGCACAGTCACGCGCCGCCAGCGCGCGGGCCGAGACGCGCGAGGGGCCCACGTTGCACTTCACCGTTTCCCGCGAAAAAACGAACGCGGACGCAGCAGTTGAAAAAGCCCTGCGCATTGGCGTGAGCATCCCGCTGTTTGCAAACCGCGATGCGGGCGTACGCGTGGCCAGCACCAACGCTGAGCTCGCCGAAGCCCATGCGCTTGCGCTGCAGGCACGCTCGCAAGTGAGCGCGGAGCAGTTGCTTGCCCAGCGCAGTGTGGCGCTTGCAAATGAAATTGCTGCCGCGGCAGATGCGCGGGCCCAACTCGCGCGCGAAACCCAAGCGCTTTACACAAAATCTTTTCAATTCGGCGAAACCGATTTGCCCACACGATTGCGCGCCGAAGCAGAGCGCTTCGAAGCCGAGCGGGCCGCCGAGCGCGCGCGCATGGAGGCGCTGCGGGCCATTTCGCGTCTGAATCAATCTTTTGGAGTCATGCCATGATTATGAAATCACTTTTTCTCGGTTGCGCACTTTTTTGTGCCAGCGCGTTCGCGGGGCCTGGGCACGATCACGGCGCACCGGCTGCAGCCGCATCGGCCGCGTCTGCACCTGCCGCGCCTCACTTTTCAAGCCACTCCGAGCTTTTTGAAGTGGTCGGCACGGTAGACGGCCCTCACCTGGATGTGCAAATTGATCGCTTTAACGACAACAGCCCGGTAACGGATGCCAAGGTAGAGATTGAATCCGGCAAGTTAAAGCTCGTAGGCAAACTACTCGAAGACTTGAGCACCTATGAGTTCGACGCAACCGGATTTCAAGCAAAAGGCACCTATCCGCTTCTGATTACGATTTCCTCAGGCAAGACCACCGATATCCTGGCTGCGGAATTGATCGTTGGCCAACCTAACGCAGCCCATCATGACGGGCTCCTGCATGAACTCGAAACGCTCATGGCGTCGCCGCGTCGATTTGCCGCGAGTGTGTTTGGTGTGGTGTTGGGTCTCGGCGCACTTGTATGGTTTGTGCTCCGTCGTCGTACAACGAAAGGCGGTGTGTAATGAAAACGAAACGCTACAGCTCACTATTTGTGTTGCTTTTTTCGTGTTCAAACTTCGCTCTTGCGGGCGGCGGGCCTGGCCACGATCATGGCCCCCAATCAGCAGAAGTGATGGCTTCCAATGCGCCCAAGCGGCAACCGGATGGTTCAGTTTTTTTGCCGAAATCTGCGCAGCGTCAAATGTTTATCCGCACCGCGCCATCGCAGGTGAGTGAATTGCCACGCGCGATTGAGCTCAACGGTAAAGTGCTAATGGACCCCAACGCGGGCGGGCGGGTACAAGCCATGCTTGCGGGGCGGCTTGAAGCAGGACCAAAGGGATTGCCTAATTTGGGCACGGCAGTGCGCAAGGGCGATGTGTTGGCCTACGTAGTGCCGGCAGCGGGGCAGATTGAAAAAGCCAACCAGCTTGCGCAACTTGCGGAATTGCGCGCGAACTACGCGCTTGCCGAGGCCCGCTGGAACCGGGCAGAAAAGCCCGGCGCCCGGGTGCAAGCCTCACAAGCTGGACGCATCGAGGCCGCCAACGCATGGCCGCGCGTGGGCCAATCGGTAAAGGCAGGCGAAATCCTGGGTTATTTAGTGCCATTGCTAAGCCCAACGGAGCGCAGCGGGCAATTGGGGGCATTAGCAGAAATAAAAGCGAGCCGGGATTTGGCGATTTCTCGCGTCGCGCGGCTGCGCGAACTCTCCGGCACCGTACCGCGCAAGGAAGTAGAAGCGGCCGAGCGGGAGCGCATCGCCCTTGATGAAAAACTCGCTGCAATTGAAGGGGGCATCAGCGCGAAAGAAGCGATTCGCGCGCCCGTAGATGGCATCATCGCATCGCTCGGTGTTGCGCCCGGCCAGCAAATTGAAGCACGCGAACTCATTGCAGAAATTGAAGCAAACAATGCCGCTGCATTGAGCGCGCTACAAAGCCGCTCCACTCGCGAACGCGAGCAAGCGAAGGCGGAGTTGGATAGTTTGCGCGGGCGGGTCAACGCCGTGGCAGGCAGCGTAGGCACGCGCGATGTGTTGGTATCCCCCGCCGATGGCGTCATCGCCACGAGCAACGCAGTGGCCGGGCAAGTGGTGGATGCCCGCGAGTTGGTGTTTGAAATCGTTGATCCAAAGCGCTTACGTGTTGAGGCGCTGGCCTTCGATGCCGCAATCGCAAACGATGTAAGCGCGGCGTACATTATGGTGGGAGACAAACGCGCGCCGCTTACCTTTTTAGGCGCGGCCCGCAGCCTGCGGGAGCAGGCGCTGCCAATGAGTTTTCGTGCCGAAGGGGCAGCGCTTTCCCAGCTTGCCGTGGGGCAGCCTGTGAAGGTATTTATCCAAACGGCTACGAAAGTTAAAGGCATAGCCGTGCCTGCGGGCGCGGTAGTTAAAAACCCGAGTAATCAGTCGATCGTGTGGGTGAAAACAGATGTCGAGCGCTATTCTCCGCGCGTGGTGACGGTTGAAACCCTAGATGGAACCACCGTGGGCGTGATCGCGGGCTTGCAAGCGGACGAGCGCGTGGTCACCGTGGGCGCATCACTCATCAATCAGATTCGATAGCGATGGAGCGCGCACCCAATGTTTAAGTGGCTACTCAATGCAAGCCTACACAACAGGCTCTTGGTCATCATCATCGGTTTAGTCGCAATGGGGGTTGGGGCGTTTACCCTCTCCCGCACGCCCGTCGATGTGTTCCCCGATCTCAATCGCCCCACTGTGACCATCCTCACCGAAGCGGGCGGCATGGCCTCAGAGGAAGTCGAGCAATTGATAACCTTTCCGCTGGAGACTACTCTCAGCGGTTTACCTGGCGTGGAAACGATACGCTCGGTATCCTCCGCTGGCTTGTCGTTTCTCTACGTTACGTTTGATTGGTCTACAGAGGTTTTCAGGGCTCGGCAGATGGTCAGTGAGCGCCTGAGTAGCATGGAAGAAACGATGCCCGCAGGTGTTACGCCGCGTATGGGCCCCATTAGCTCCATCATGGGCGAAATCATGCAAATTGCCATTCCGGTGGACACCAAAAAACTCTCCCTCATGCAAGTGCGGGAATACGCAGACTTTGTGTTGCGCCCACGTTTGCTGGCGATACCGGGCGTTTCGCAGGTGATTCCCATTGGCGGCGAAGTGCGGCAATTTCAAATCGAGCCTGATCCGGCCCGCATGAGCGAGTTGGGCATTGGCCACAATCAATTGGAGACGGCCCTCAAGGGGTTTTCGACCAACAGTTCAGGCGGTTTTTTGGAGCTCAATGGTCGGGAATATCTCATCCGCCACTTAGGGCAAACCTCGCGCTTAGATGATCTTAAAAATCTCGCGCTTACCGCCCGCAATGGGCAACCTATTTTGTTGCGCCAAATTGCGAACGTGACGTTCGCTGCGGCAACCAAGCGCGGCGATGCGGGCTACGACGGGTTACCAGCAGTAATACTTGGCATCCAAAAACAACCCACCGCCGATACTATCGCGCTCACGCGCCAAATCGA
>JANMDS010000545.1:0-6334 GCA_031376405.1 Betaproteobacteria bacterium | reverse complement strand
CACGGTTTTGCCTTCGCGCCGCCATGTATCCGCGTGTGCTGCCACAAAAGTTGGGAAATCTTTAAAGTGGCTAACACTGGGATTGAGCGCGCCCTCGAAGCGCCCAAGCGCCCACTCGAAATGATTGCGGTTGTCTAGCACCACCACATCATTACGTGCAATCCACTGCGCCCAGTCTTCGGGCGATAGCGCGGTGCGTGGCGCTGCGCTCACCACTGGCAAATTGATTGCTACGATGCGGGCACGCACGCTCACTTTCATGCGACCAAACGGCGGGCGCTCCCACGCACTGTGTTTGAACAGCACGTCGGTAAAGCGCGAATCGCAAATGAGCGCGGCCTCGAACGCGGCAACGTCCGTTGAAGCCCCAGCCACTGCTCCGTTGATGCCTTCGCCAGCCACAATGATGCTGCCGTTGATCGCCTTCGCTTGCGCGCGCAGGCTTGCGGCGCATTGCGCTGGATCGTCAATCTGGACAAATTTGTAAAAGGAGCTGTGCACATTCATAAGCTATGGAGTCTACCGAAAACGGGCAATTCAAAAAATCGCCACTTTTTCGGTAGATAAGTACTGAAAAGTTCTGTTTTTGCGCCGCAGGTATTTTCCAAAAATGCATAAAAAAAGCCCGAAAACTATTCGGGCTTCTCGTTTTCTGAATTTGAAAGCTTAACTTCCGCCTTCTACTTTTGTAAACCTCGCCTCGGGCCGGTCATCCGAACGGTGCGAAGTCGTTACGCCTTTTTTCATTGCCCAGGGACGCATTTGGTGGTGAATCGGAATGAAGTAGTGCTCGTCGCGGGTGCGAACGAGCGCTTCTTTGATCATCGCATTGCGTTTAGCCACATCCACTTCGTTACCCATCGCGTCGGTTAGCTCGTCGATACGTGGATCGGTGAGTTTGTGCCAATTAAAGTTGCCGTTCGCACCCGTCGTTTTGGTGCGAATAAGTGATTGAATGGCATATTGCGCATCGTAAGTCGCAACACCCCAGCCGAGCATGTACGCGTCGAACTCAAACTTTTGCAGCTTCGAGCTATGGGTAGACATCGGCTCCGCTGAGAGCTTGGCCTTCACGCCTGCACGCGCCCACATCGCCACCATCGCTTGGCAAATCTCTTCATCGTTTACATAACGGTTGTTGGGGCAAGCGAGCGTGAACTCGAAGCCTTGCGGATAACCCGCTTCCGCAAGCAGCTTTTTTGCGCCTTCAACATCGTAGGCGATCGGTTTGTCGATATCTGCTGAATTGCCGTTTACGCCTGGTGCCACCATGATGCCAGCGGGAATGGATAGGCCACGCATGATCGTGCGCTTGATCGTCTCGCGATCTGTGAGCATGTTCAAAGCGAGTCGAACTTTTTTATCTTTGAACGGATTTTTGCCTTTCACGTTCGAAGTTCTTAGCTCGTCGCTACCTTGATCGAGCGCAATGTAAATCGTGCGCACTTCCGGACCATCGAGCACTTTGAGTTTCGGATCATTGCGCAGACGGGCTACGTCTTGCGTTGGCAAATCGGTAACCAAATCCACATCGCCTGCGAGCAACGCAGCCACGCGCGTGCCATCGGCCTTCACGGGCGAATAGGCAACACGGGTAACGTTCGAGCCATCGCGCTTATCCCACCACGCAAGATGGTCTTCCATGCGTACGCTGACATCGGGCGACCAACCCAAAATGCGGAATGCGCCGGTGCCATTTACGTTACGCGACGCAAAGTTTTCTTCCTTGTTTTTGTAATCTTGAACAGCCGTGGTTTTGTTTTTCTCCGCCCAGGTTTTGCTCATCATGCGGAAATCAATGATGTTTCGCAGCAAAATCGGTTGCGGCGCGGCGAGGATGAGGTCAACGGTGTAATCGTCGACTTTTTTGATATCGCTAATGCCCGTTACGTAAATCTGCATCGTGCCTTGCGGCTGTTTGATGCGAGAGAACGAGAACACCACGTCGTCGGCAGTAAAAGGTGAGCCGTCTTGAAATTTCACGCCTTTGCGCAAATCAAAACGCACCTGCGTGGGCGAAATGTAGGTCCATTTTGTAGCCAGCGCAGGCTCGACTTGATACTCTTTGTTGTAACGGGTTAGGCCTTCATACGCATGCATCAAAATCGCATTCGTCGTGGCGTGATTTTGCGAGTGTGGGTCGAGCGTCAAAATATCGTTTTGCGCGGCCCACTTAAGCCCAACAGCGTGCGCGCTGAGGCTCGCTACGCCCAGCGAGAGCGCAAGCGCTAAGATTTTCCATTTCATTTTCATACCATCTCCTATTCGTAAAACTATTGTGCGGTACGCACTTGAGCTCTCAAGTTTAAGCACATTTTGTTTGGCGTGCATTACTCAATCCGATACCACGTTTGGCTGCGCCCGAAGAGTGGTGCGCCAATGTAGCCCCGTAACGAGAGTGATTTGTTATCTTCGTTGATCGAAATCTGTGCACGGTAAACCTTGCCGTTGTTAGGGTCGAGAATGTCCCCGCCGCTCCAAAGGTGACCGGATTTATCTTTTTGTAGATACCGTACGATCGTCATCCCGATCATCGGCTTGTCTTTGCGTTCGTCCGTGCACAACGCGCACACGGCATCTGCCTTGTCGTTTGGGTCAAGCCCGGCCACGATAAAGCCACGCACAAGGCCTGCTTCCTCCACAAGCCGAATTTCCGCTTTTGGTTTTTTGCTCACATCGTCGATGCTGCGCCACAATCCAACGGGCGTTTGTCCAAAAAGTTGCATCGGGATGGCAAGGGCGACAAGTGTGGGCAGCGCGTTTTGAAAATTCATAAGAAAACCGAATAAACTTCGTTAATGATTCGATTTTTACTCCTTTTTTTGCTGATACAAGGCGTGTTATTCGGTGCGCAACTATTGCCGTGGGGGCAGGAGTATTTCGTGTTGCCATGGACGAATGCGCTGGCCTCTATTTGTCAGGCCATCGTCGCGTTTTTCGACCCGAATGTAACGGCTGTTGGCAAGGTGCTGCGCAGCACAAGCAATGGTTTCGCAGTATCGATCGAAGCGGGTTGCAACGGGGTCGAGGCGACCATCGTATTGTTAGCCGCAATTCTCGCGTTTCCAGCGCCGTGGAGATATAAATTGGTAGGTTTTGTAATCGGCGTGATCGCGGTGCAGGGGCTCAACATCGTGCGCGTGATCAGTTTGTTCTACCTTGGGCAATGGAACATGAAGTGGTTCGAATGGGCGCACTTATATGTCTGGCAAGCACTTATTATGTTGGATGTGTTGATCGTATTTTTAATCTGGATCCGCCGCGTACCACTACCCGCGGCTAAGGACGGACCGAGCTCTGGTGCAACGCCCACTCCCAATGCAGCTTAACTCCCTTTTCACGCCTCCCACATCAATTTATGCGCTTTTTTGGCGTACGCTTCTGTGGCTGCCACTCATGTTTTTTCTGTGGGTGTTGAACGCACCACTTTTCCATTTTCCACTCGCGCTGGCGATGCAAGCCTTGAGCTGGCTCGGGGTACCGAGTTGGTTGATGGATGTGGAGCAGGGTGCGCGCACGTTTAATTTCATTACTTCGCTAAAGCCTCCTTCGGGGGACACCGCCTTTAGCGCATCCGCCCGCGTTGCCACGGAAGTCAACGGCCTGCTCTACACCTGCGGGCTACCGCTCCTCGCCGCGCTCACACTGGCCGCCGCCCAAAAGGGCTGGCTGCGTGCGCTGGTGTTGGGTTACCTCATTTTGTTGCCGTTCCAGTTGATTGCGGTGTACGCGACGGGTTTGAAGCAAATCGCGTTCGATATGGGGCCAATAGTTGCCCAGCAGATGGAGTTTTCCCGGCTACAAAACTCCGCGCTTGCGTTCATTTATCAATATTACACACTCATCATGCCACCGGTTACGGCCTTGCTCGCCTGGTTTTTCACGCACCGCGAAACCGTGCAACGCTTCGTGCGTGATGGCTTGCCGATGAAAGCAAAGCCAGCATAAAACCTGCGGCGCAAAAACCGTATTGTTTAGGAGATATCTCCCAAAAAATGCGGTTTTTACGCCGCAGGTTTTGATCGATAAATTCCTAAGAAATGATTATTGATACTTGGCCATAAACCGACGATCAATGTAGTCTTTCATCCACCACGCCCACGCGCCATGAAAAATAAAATCCCCTTTGTGTCCGACGCATTGTTTGCCGCCGAGCGCGAGCAGGGCGAGCGCGGTGCGCTTGTTTTCGAACGGCATAATCGGTTCATCCACTAGCGCGCGCATGAGTTGAGCGTGCAGCCAAGGCCCTTGTCGCACCGGAACCACACCGGCTTTTGGCAAGGCGCTGGACTCAAGCGTTGCGCAATCGCCCACTGCAAAAACGTTCGCATGTGAAACGCTTTGCTGCGATGAATTCACCGCAATAAACCCATCTGCTGCGCTAGCAAGATTACTTTTCGCAACGTATGCGTGGGGCCGCGCGCCGGTTGCCCATACCGAGGCATCACAAGCGATATGACTGCCATCTTGCAGCGTGAGTCCGGTTTCGCTTGCCGCGTTCACGCGCGCATTGAGCACTATTTTTATTTGGTTTGCGTGCAGCGTTTTCAAAACCCGTTCAAGCACTCCTTGTGGGTAGCGCGGTAAAAGCGCTTCCTCGGCGCACACCAGCGTGAACGCGTGGTGTTCACCGAACCGATGACGCAGCGCAAGCAACACTTCGATCGCTGCAGCGCCGCCGCCGACCACGGCAATGCGTTGGGCAAAAGCGAGTTGGGGCAAGGCATCGAGAAACGCGGAAAAAGGTTTAACGCCCAAATGTAAGCCACGCCTTTGCTCAGGAAGCCAGGGTTGCGAGCCCGTGTTGAGGCTGAGCCAATGGTATTCGAAACTACCGCTTTCAGTAACCACAAGCTGGGCATCGGCATCAATGCGCACCAAGGTATCGCTCGCGAACGCAATACCTGCGCGTGCACACAAGCCTGGTACGTCAATTTCAGCCTCATCACGATGATAGTGCCCCGCAATCACCCCCGGCATCATGCCAGAGTAGCCTGCGCGTGGGCTCTCAGAAATGAGCGTGATCTGCGTATCGCGCGGCTTGTTTGTTCCCAATAGACGCACGAGCTCTACATGCGCGTGGCCCGCGCCGACCAGCACTAAGCGCTTCAAGCCTACCGCCAAGCGAGCAAATCTTCGCGCGTGGTGATGAACACCGCGCCTTCAGAGCTGGGCGTGTCGAGCCAAGTGAGCGGCGCGCGCGGGTGCGCTCGCATCACCAAATCTTGGTTGTTGCCTACTTCTACAACGAGCACGCCACCGGGCTTTAGGCGTTCGGGCGCTTCCGCGAGAATGCGGTCCACAATACTCAGGCCATCGTCGCCTGCGGCCAACGCGAGGGCTGGCTCGTGTTGATACTCCTGCGGCAAATCGCGCATCGACGCGTCGGTAACATAGGGTGGGTTGGAGAGAATGAGATCGTAACGCTCCATGCGCAGTTCGTCAAACACATCCGAGCGCACGAGCTGCATTTTCGGACGCTTTTGATCGATGAAATACCGGTTCACGTTAATTTGTGCAACCGCCAAGGCTTCGTCAGAAATGTCCGCCAACGTAACCCGACGTAGGTGCGGAAACATATGCGCCGCGATAATCCCTAAGCAGCCGGAGCCGCAACATAAATCCAAAATTTCGAGCGGCGTACCGTCGGAAACCCACGGTACCAATCCATCAAACAGCAGCTCGGCTATGTACGAGCGTGGAATGAGCACCCGCTCGTCTACATAAAACGCAAACTCCCCTTGCCACGCTTCTTTCAGCACGTAGGGCAGGGGGCGGCGGTCTATTAAGCGTGCCGATAGGATTGCGGTAAGTCGCGCCCGTTGGGCGTCGTTAAGCGGGATTGCGCACTGATCATCGTAGGCTTCATAGCCAGTGCCGATGTCGGAGTTTTCTTCTACCAAGCGCGTGATGGACTCAAACGAACCGGTCGATTCGGTCAAAACATGATGGAGCAGCACATTAATTTCGTGCTCTGCATCGGCAAACCCGTGCCCAAAAAACACCGGCTGCCCAGCATACGCTAAAAGCGCAGCATCGAACGCTTCGCCCACAGTTTGGGCGCCAACAAACCATTGGGATGCGGGTAAAAAATCAAAACGGTTCGTTGCCATAAAGTGTTGCTTCGAAGGAGATCGCCGCGCTTAATCCCGAACCTTAGCTCAGACTGATGTCGAAATCAACTACGGCTTGCTTTCCTGGCGTGGGTGACGCAGCCGGGGCCGGCTTACCGGTGGAGATTGATGCCGAGTGCGACGCGTTATTAAGTAGCCACTGCAAGTTCGTTGGTGAATCCGATGCAATGAGTGCTTCGTCGGTTTCGATGGAGCCATCG
>JANMDS010000531.1:0-12650 GCA_031376405.1 Betaproteobacteria bacterium | reverse complement strand
CGGCCAAATGGCCCACGAGTGGTTTCGTATCCACACCGCGCAGTTCTTCTTCCCCTACGGAGAAGGCCACAACCGGCACATCTTTCGCCTTCAAACCAGCATTGCCAAGTTCTTTGTAAAACGGCACGTTCGAGTCGCCGTTAATCGTAGAGATTACGGCGGTTTTGCCACCGGCTGCGAACTTCTTAACGTCCGCTACGATGGTTTGATAATCAGAATGACCGAATGGAGTGTATTTCTCGTCGATATCCGAATCCTTCACGCCTTTAGATTTCAAAAACGCGCGTAAGATTTTGTTGGTGGTGCGTGGATACACATAATCCGTACCGAGCAATACGAAACGTTTCGCGCCACCGCCATCTTTGCTCATCAAATATTCAACAGCGGGAATCGCTTGCTGATTGGGTGCCGCACCGGTGTAGAACACGTTTTTCGAAAGTTCTTCACCTTCGTATTGCACGGGGTAAAAAAGCAAACTATTGAGCTCTTCAAATACCGGTAATACCGATTTGCGGGAAACAGAAGTCCAGCAGCCAAACACAACAGCCACTTTATCTTGCGAAATCAATTGCCGCGCTTTTTCAGCAAATAATGGCCAGTTGGAGGCCGGATCAACGATCACCGGCTCTAACTTTTTGCCCATTACGCCACCTTTGGCGTTGATCTCCTCGATAGCCATGAGCACGGTATCTTTCAATACTGTTTCTGAAATGGCCATCGTGCCGGAGAGCGAGTGTAAGATGCCCACTTTGATGGTTTCCTGGGCGCTGGTTACATTTGCGCCACCAAAAGCCAGCGTAGCGGCTACGGCGCCGAGCGCTTTGAGCGCAAAGCGGCGCGGAAAGGATGTGAAGCGATGTTGCATCGAGATTCCCCTTGTGAATGAATGCGTAAATAAGGTGCATTCACAACGTCGCAAAGGGCGTGCCAGCGCAAATTTTCACGTCGACAAAATGGGTTAAGCCATTGTTTTACTTGTCACAAAATAATTTTTACGTACACCTGCTACCGCGTTAAGTCGCCCACACGCGAAGCCCTTCCGCTCCTCGCGCGCACAAAAATGGACGCACTTTTTCGCGCAATTGCACGAATAACGTGCGCAATGGCTCCATCTCATTTGCAACCGCTTTAACGATCATCCCACCTAAAAACGGCGAGCTTGCACCGCAGGTTATTGCAAGGCCAGAACTCGCAATGGTGGCGCGCACTGCCTCGAGCGGCGCTTTCACCGAAACCAAACCAACCACCATCATCGTGCCAACGCACGGCATGCCACCCAATCCCGTAGGCGATTTCAAAAGTGCGCCACCGCCTTCGAGTTGCATGGTTTCGGTCCACGCGAGCGCATCCTGGTGTTGAATCGCAATCCGCTGCGAAAAACTGCCTGTGGTGTACGTTTCACCGCGCGCGCTGCGGCCCCACTGCTGCAGCTCCCACGCCAAAAGCTTACCGCCCGAGGCGACCGAAAAATTGATGTGCTGCACGCCCACGCATCCATCGTAAATCATCGATTCCATCGGTAGCCATTCAAGTACCGCGTCGTTCTCTACGTATAAATGCGTTTCAGCGCGGGCAGGTTCCGCTCTTGCCTGCGTTAGGCTTCGGTACCACTTTTGCGCGCCAGGCGTGGTCATCACCGCGTGCGCGCCCGGGTCCACCCGCACCGCAATAGCTAATTCATCGCCCGCCACAATGCCCGCAGGCGGATGCACGATGATCGCGTGGGCCACCGCTTCGCCTTCCGGGTGATGCGTTTTAAGTAGTCGCAAGGGGCCAATGTGTACGCGTTCGCGGGCGAGCGTGCGCGGGCCCTCGCGCACGAAGCGCAACGTGAGCGATGCTTGCCAGCCCTTTTTATGGGTTTGCGATTGATTTTCCATGCAGCCGGTAATGTACAGGGGCGCTCGCAAACGGCTCTTTTTCAGGAGATAAAGTTCAAAATGCCCCATAATTGCGCCGCAGGTATAGATCGAAACTCAGTGCAATCCATGCAATTACTCCCGTTTAAATCCGTTACCTATTCAGCCACCGCGCCGGGTAAAAAACTCATCGTCACCGGCGCCGTGCACGGAAACGAAATCCACGGCACGCTCGCCATGCGCAAAATCATCGCCGAGATCGATGCGGGCGTATTGAATATTGAGCGCGGAACGGTTACTTTCGTGCCCATTGCCAACCCGAAAGCGTACGCGTTGAAGCGGCGCAACGGAGACCGGAATTTGAATCGCAATTTGCAGCCGACGCCAAGCGTAACCGAGTACGAAGACCACATTTGCAATTGGCTCTGCCCATTATTTGCCCAGCATGAAGTGTTGTTAGACCTTCATTCCTTTCAAGCGCCCGGGCAGCCATTCGCGCTCATTGGCCCGGTAAACAACACCGAAGCGCTGCAACCTTTCCAACACGCTGCACTGGAAGAATCGCTTGTGAAGCGGCTCGGTATTTCGCGTGTGGTGTACGGCTGGCTCGACACCTACGCGGCGGGCGTCGCTCGCCGGCAAGCCAACCCGCAGCCAGGCGTTGACCCACACACGCTGGGCGCGCACTACGGCGTTGGTACAACTGAATATATGCGTAGCGTGGGCGGGGCGGCGATTACGCTTGAGTGCGGGCAACACAATGATGCAACTGGCCCTGATGTGGCGTATCGCGCAATTCGCAACACGCTCGCGCACCTGCAGATCACCGACGAAGCGGACCCCACACCCGCAGAACAAATGGAGTGCCTAAAACTTTACGAAGTCATTGATCGGATGCATGCGGACGACGCGTTTTCAAATGGATGGCTGAGCTTTGATGCGCTTGCAAAGTCCGCACAAATTGGTACGCGCGCCAGTGGGCAGCAATGCATCAGTGAAGATGACCAGTACATCGTGTTCCCCAACACCAATGCTTTGCCAGGCAACGAGTGGTATTACCTTGCTCGGCGAGACAATCGCTTATAAGTATGAATCAACGCCGCCGCAAGATCGTTTTCGCAGCAACGCTTTCCACCGGGCTGGGTCTGGGCCTAAGCGGTTGCGCGCTCGATGCCAATACTGACCACAACTCCACGAATGCGCCGCGCGCGCGCGAGGCAACGGCACCCATTGCAAACGCGAGCTGGGCGCTTGTATTGAGCTCTGGCGGGCCGCGCGGATTCGTGCACGTGGGCGTAATAAAAGCCCTCGATGAATTGAAAATACGCCCGCCGATGATCGTTGGTGCATCCGTCGGCGCGATCGTAGGTTCGCTGTGGGCCTGCGGCATCCCCGCGCTGGAAATAGAAAAGCTCGCCATCGATCTCTCGCCCATCCAAGTGTTGCGGGTCTCGGTTGGCACCGCGCAGCGCTTCAGCGGCGCGGCGATTGCAAATCTCATCAATCATTATGTGGAAGGCCGATTGCTCGAAGCCATCCCCACGCGCTTCATCCCAGTTGCCGCCCGCGCTTCCACGCGCGTTCCGATCATTTTTGAAGCGGGTGATACCGGCTTGGCCGTCCAAGCCTCCTGCGCAATCGAAGGAACCTTCGCGCCTGTGCGCATACATGGCGAGGCGTACATCGATTCCGATTTGGTCGCGCCCATGCCGGTGCGCGTAGCAAAAACGTGCGGCGCAAAAAGAGTGTTCAGCATCGATGCCTCCGCCCACGAAACCTCCGCCCCGCCCGGTGCCGACCGGTTCAAAGAGATGGACGCACGCAAACGCGCCCTCACCGTTCCCGACGCGCTAGCCGCCGACCTTAACCTGCAGCCGCGCTTCGGGTACTACGTGAACTTCACTGAAGAATTTCGCCGCCGTGCCATCGAAGCGGGCTACAAAGAAACACTGGCCAACGCAGAGAAAATTCGCGCGTTGGCAGCAGTCTAAAACCAAAATACCTGCGGCGTAAAAACAGCATTTTCTGGGAGATATCTCCTCAGAAACGCCGGTTTTGCGCCGCAGGTATTTTGTTGGTTAAGTCCACAATGAGCGCTTCCTACGTGGTCGCGGTGCTCAGTCCAGATTGTTTAGCGAGACCAACTTACTCTTACAGACGGTCACATTTGCGAGCCTCAAGCGAGCAATTTTTGCAACACGACACACCCCCCTGTACTAAGACGCAGAATATTCCCTAGACATATTCCGCGTTCGTCGCTATAAGTTCGAATGTGGAGAATAAAAGCCAATCGGGCAATAAAAAGCCCAGCTATTTTCATAGCTGGGCGGTTGCGGGTCACTAATATTTTGTGACCCTTATTGCAGCAACGGCTCTCACCCCAGAAAACCACAATAACCGAAGTATACGGAAAACAAATGACAAGACCAACGGATGCAAATAAGAAATCTTTCGGGTCGCTCACATTTGGTTTCGATATCGGAATTGCCTCAGTAGGATGGGCGGTGTTGAACGAAACTCGAGTTGTGGATTTGGGGGTGCGGTGTTTTACCGCTGCAGAAAATCCGAAGGATGGAACTACCAATAACCAAGCACGTCGCGGTGCGAGGGTAAGTCGAAACCGCTTTCGGATGCGTCGCTGGCGACTTGCCCGATTGAGGGAGTTGTTTGAACTTGTCGGCATTTTTCCGGACGCATCAGCTAATCATTTGATTCAAAAGCCTCGAATCAAAAGCGAGCCGGATACAACGAGTCCGTGGGCTTTACGTTCGCGCGCGCTAACTGAAAAACTGAATCACGATGACTGGGCCCGAGTGTTTTATCACCTCGCTAAACGGCGCGGATTCGCAGTCGCGCGGAGTATCGAACTAACCGATCCAGCATCCGCAGCAAACGTCGAGCCAACAACGGCATCGCAATCTGGCGAAAAACCGATTACGCTGGTGGGCGGGCTTTCAAGAACCTCTGCGTTACTGACCAAGTACGGACATCTCCAGACAATTGGCAACATCGCTTTTTCGCTCCCGCGAACCAACCCCGATACCGCAGACTCTGCACCGTTTGCGATCTCGAAGCGGAACAAACGAGATCGGTACGAAAACTCCTTTCGACGGTCAGATTTGCAAGCCGAGCTAGAAGTGCTCTTAGGCAGGTTTACCGCCCAATATGAAAGCCTCGCGAATCAATCAATTCCTGAGCATCCTTTTTTGATTAAGCGAGTCTATATTCGAGATCAGCACTTTGATGTGCCCGCAATATTTAAAGAGCAAGTGAAAGCGCTATTTCTGTTACAGCGCCCGCCAATTGTCGAGGAGCAAATGCAACAACTGATTGGCGAGTGTGAATTTGAAGCAAACGAACTAAGGGCACCAAAAAACTGCTTTTCAAATGAACGACGGACTTGGTTGGAAAAACTCAACCACTTGCGCGTAGTAAAAAATGGAAAAACTGATAGTCTAGAAATACCTGAGCGTGAAGCGATCTTGTCTCTTCCCTACGAAAATGAAACCGTAACCTACGCCGACATCCGCGCAAAACTCGTAAAAACGTGTGGGTTTTCGGCTGACTATCGGGAAGCGAGTTTTGTTGGATTGAACTACCGCCAAAAGCTAAAAGAAAACTGCGGTTGGGTCTTTGTTCATCAAAAAGCTGAGCTGACCGAGGTGAAGAAATGGTTTAAACAAAACACGGCCGCTTCCACCAAAGAGCAACGAAAAGCGCAAACCCAAAAACTTACTGAAATATTTACTTCCGTAGAGACCGGACAGCTTACCTATTTACAGCTTCGAGCGCGACTTGGGCTGCCGGCGACTTATAGTTTTGTACATAAAGTAAACCAAACCGAAAATCTTGCGCGCGTAAGCGAACTCCATACTTTCATTCCCTTTGGCGCAAATGAACGCGAGCTTTTTGAAACAGGCATGCAAGTAAAGCAAAGCTCTAGCGGTGATGCAGCAATAAAGTTATCGAAAATTGCATTAAGGGCGCTATACGAAGTGCGGGCGCTGCCTAAAGCACAACAAACCTTTTCGCAGCTTCGCGCACACATCGACAAACTCGAGCCGCCGCGCCATAACTGGCAGTTTTGCGTAGTACGCAAGTTGGAAACGCACATTGGCAGTGGAGATGAGGAACAAACGCCGATTCCGCTCGAATTTGAAAATGCACAGGCAACGGAAGACGCGCGAGTTGTGAGGATGGAGGGCTGGCATAAGATTCGCAAAGCGTTACACGAAACCGATCAATCTTTGTGGGGTGAATTCACAGTCGCGTACCTCGCGGCGACAACGCCGGAAGGGCGAGCCAAAGCCGAGGCGCTCGACAGAATTGCGGAAATTCTTACCATCGGTCAATCCGATGAGGGCATTGGGCGCGAGTTGTCAAAAATGTCGTTCTCAACAAAAACCAAGGAAGCGCTACTAGGCGTTTCGATGACCGGGTATAAGAATTTGAGCCTCGTCGCAATTAGAAATATCCTTCCGGGTCTTGAGAGCGGAAAAAACTATAGCGACGCGTGCAAACAAGCAGGTTACAAAAATCAGCAATTTGGAAGCGGCGAGCGAAAGAAGTATTTGGATCTTTTGCCCACCATAGCATTTAAGCGGTATCGCATTGATCCGATGACAGCCCAGGCGAGAGCTAATCCTCGGACTGAGAAACGCTACAAGGGACTAAATAACCCGACAGTGGCGCGATCATTTAACCAAGCCCGAAAAGTATTGAATGAGCTGATTGCTCGGTATGGCTCGCCTGCTTACGTAAACATTGAAACAGCGCGGGACTTATCAAGATCGAAAAAGAAGCGGGACGAAATAGCTGATGAGCAAAAGGCGCGCCGTGATCGAAATTTTGAAAGCGAACAAGCCGCACGAACGAACTTTGCGGAAAAGTATGGAAACAACGAAGCGACTAAAACGCAAATTCGGCGGATGCGAATGTATGCCGAGCAAAACTGCAAATGCGCTTACACACTCGAGCCTCTCGACCCGAGACAAATTTTGTCAAACGATAACTATGTAAACGAAGACCATATCTGGCCACGGTCTAAAACGTTTGACAATAGCATTGAAAACAAAGTGTTGGTGCTCGCTGGCGCAAATCAAAACAAAGGCGATTTGATTCCTTACAACTTCCTCGGCGGCGACCGAAACTCTGAACTCTGGCAACGCTTTCAGCATTGGGTTAATGAATGTCACGCAATGAGCGGGGCAAAAAAAGAGCGGCTCCTCTCGATTGAGATTGATGAACTAGAGTTTTACGCACGCAACCTCGTTGATACGCGCTATGTAACGCGACTTTTCGCGCGGCTGCTTCGAGAAAACTTGCTTTTCGCCGGCGAAGATGGGAAAACGCGCATCAGCGATGAGTCTGAGGAAAATGACCCTGACGCTGCCGGCGCGCTACGCATTGCGCGATTTAACGTCGCGCGCGTGCGCACCCCACAGGGCGGCGTTACTGCATTACTCCGCAGGTCATGGGGATTTGCGATGAAAGACCGCACTGCATCTGATCTACATCATGCGCTTGATGCGTGTGTGATCGCTGCGGTAAATCCAACCATAATTCAAGCGGTAAACAATTATCACCGCCGGATGGAGCAGTTTGAAATTCTCCCCGGTGGAAGGTTTTTTGACAAGGCGACGGGCGCGATTTTGAAGAGCAAAGCGGCCCAATTTCCAACGCCGCAAGGCATTGAACATTTCCGAGGCGAAGTACTAGCTCGGCTCTCTCCTGATGGTCGGACTGCATTTTTAAAAAATGGCGAAAGATTTGAATTTGGCTTCGTAAACTACTCCCAAGAGGAGCGCGACGCAATTAAGCCTGTCATTGTTTCCAGAGTTGTAAAGCGCGTGACGAAAAATGAAGTGCATAGCGCAAATCCAAACGGGATTACCAAACTCCGGGAAAAACCGAAGTCAATCTGGCTCAAAGATCTTACGGCAAGCAAATTAAATCCTGAACTCCTCGATGAGTCGTTCTATGCGAAGTACAAACCGCTTATCGACGCACTGGCGCTACGGCTTAAGAAATACGGGGACAACGGAGCCCGAGCGTTTGCAGACCCATTTTTTTGGCCGCTAGAGTCCGAGATTATCGTAAATCGAATTCGCCTGCCACTTAAACCACCTAAAAAAATTAAACGCGTAGCTGAAACCACAACTCATGAGATACACAAACGAATCAAACTCACTGCGTTAACCCTAAAGATGCTCACTCTGGCGAATTTAGGTGAGCAGTATTACACCCGAAATCGGCTGCTAATTGACGCACTGGCCGCACGCTTGACGCAGCACGGGGGAAAAGCAGCCAAAGCATTTATTGAACCGTTTTACAAACCGAGCGTCAGCAAGGATCCCGGGAAGCTCGCACCTCGCGTAACGGCGGTTCGGTTGCCCGAAACGGCAAATAATTATGTTGAAGTGCGCGGCGGTGTCGCGGGCTTTGGCGATAGCCTCTATACCCAAGTCTTTCATGATTCGAAGGATAAAAACTTTGTTTTTCGGCACAAGTATCTTGCGCCGTCAGATGTTTCAAAAGGACTGGATTGCCCACCTGACGGCGCGGTATTCCTTTGCAACATTCGAATTGATGATTTCATTGAAATTACTCTCGAAGATGGAGAATTTATTCAAGGATACTTTGTTGGTTACGAAAGTGATGGCCGGATTAGTGTCCGAACACACGACCGGCCCGGCAAAGCTAAACCAAAAAAAGCCGCTGCAGAAGCGGAAACCGGTGACGTGGAAATTTCTGAAGATGTCGAAGAAGTAATGGATTCATATTTTCGCCGCAGCACGTCTCAAATTAGGCAATTCCAAAAGCTCAAAGTCAGCGTACTAGGCGATGTGACAATAGCGCGCACGAACGCTCCTAATGGGCTGGCGTAGCATCGTCATCAACCAGCCCGCGAAGCTCAAGCGGGAGCATTTCGCCCTGGTCATTGAGCAAGCGAGCGGCAATAAAGCCAGCGTGCCGTTTGAAGACATTGCGGTCATCGTGCTGCACAACCGAGAAATTACGCTGACGCATCCAGTGTTGGCCGCCTGTGGTGAATACGGCATTAGTTTGTTTGCCACCGGGGATAATCATCAACCCAACGGCGTGTTTTTGCCTTATTTGCAACATACGCGCACAGTACGTATGTTGCGCTCGCAACGCGCGCTTGAAAAGCCCGCGGTGAAGCGGGCGTGGGCCACCATCGTGCGCGCGAAAATTGCTAATCAAGGCGCGTGTATGCGGCTCACGGGGCGAAATTCCGATGTAGAGGAAGCCCTCGCCTCCCTCGCCCGACGCTTGCGCTCGGGCGACCCGGATAATTTGGAGGCCCAAGCCAGTGCCATTTACTTCCCCGCGCTCTTTGGGCGGGGATTTACCCGGGCGAACGAAAGTTGGAGCAATGCCGCGCTGAACTATGGCTACTCCATTTTTCGCGGCGCAATCGCCCGTGCACTAGTGGCCCACGGGCTACACCCGAGCGAAGGTTTGTTTCACGATAGCGAGCAAAACGCATTTAATCTCGCGGATGATTTAATTGAACCGTTCCGCCCCGTCGTTGATTTGCATGTCGCGCGAAAAGCCCTCAGCCCGATGAGCGAGGGCAATCTTTCGCCAGATGACAAAGCCGGTTTAATTTCCCTTTTAAACGTAGACGTTGGGATGCCGCGCGGGGAAATGGCAGCGCTCGCGGCGATCGAACACAGCGTGGAATCGCTCGTGAGGCTCTATGATGGCCATAGCGAAGTGATGCTAGAGCTGCCACAACTCATCGGCCTTCGCGCACACGCGCTTGACGCGTAGAGTCAACCCGCGATCCAACCGATGATCCGAGGAACATTGAAAAATGAGCCACACCACCCGGCGCTTTATGCGGCTAATCGTATTTTTTGATCTGCCTACCGTTACCAAGACGGAGCGCCGACGGTATACCCAATTCCGCAAATTTTTGCTGAACGACGGCTACGACATGATTCAATATTCGGTGTACGGGCGGATTTTGGCGGGCAAAGATGCGGAAGTAAAACACAGCCAACGGCTCATCAACAATATCCCGCCTGAGGGCTCCGTGCGAAGCATGGTGGTGACGGAAAAGCAATACGCAAGCGCGCGAATCCTAGTGGGCCTTCCGCTATTTCAAGAAAAAAAAGTGAATATCGATCAAATGCTGCTTTTCTAAAACGTGTTTTAGAAAATCAAAATCCCGCGCCAGCCAAGGCTGGGCGCGGGATTCAGGTGAAACGATTGTAGGCTTCTGGGGTGAGAGAGGGAGCTACAACATCATTCGTTTCCTTAAACGTTGGCTTGGGATTGTAGGCTTCTGGGGTGAGAGAGGGAGCTACAACGTCATTTACTGAAATGCGAACGCGGTAAGAATTGTAGGCTTCTGGGGTGAGAGAGGGAGCTACAACGTTTTCAATATTCATTGTTCGTTACGATACATTGTAGGCTTCTGGGGTGAGAGAGGGAGCTACAACAGCACGGGCGCAGCCCAGATGCGGATGGTGATTGTAGGCTTCTGGGGTGAGAGAGGGAGCTACAACGGGGTTCGGCGACACCGCTGCGCTTTTGGCATTGTAGGCTTCTGGGGTGAGAGAGGGAGCTACAACTTTTTGATGTGGGCGGCGGCTCGTCCCGAGCCTTCGCCCACATCAAAAAGTTGGCGCTCCGCGCGTCGGCAGGAAAAAGCTCAAGCGGAACTTTTCCGTTTTAGTCAAAATACCTGCGGCGTAAAAACAGCATTTTCTGGGAGATATCTCCTCGAAAATGCCGGTTTTGCGCCGCAGGTATTTCAATTGGAACGCGACGACGGCAAGAAATCTTAGCGGTCAAATCTCAATGCTGCTCCTTCGACGCAATCGAATTTAAATAACCAGCGAAGCACGCACTAGTTTCACAGCACTGAAATCTGGTCGAGTGCTGTTGCAAGGTGAACAAATCGTACGCTTCGCGCCTCAACCGAAATCCAGTTTTACCTGATTCAATAGCTCAAAGCGATCGGTTGGCATCAGGCCAGAGCAAGCATTAAATGACCTACGCCTGTCTTTGCCGGTCGAACTTTAATTTCAATGTCGTAGCCCAGCCGAGTGAGGCAATCCATTAGTTTTCGCTCAGAAAGATTGGTGAAATCGCCACGCATCATGTCCGACACCTTGGGCTGGGTAATACCCATGCGTTTGGCGGCTTCTTGTTGCGTTAGTCCTGCGCTACGCATGGCTTTCCTGATCTCAATTACCAAGCCAGTTTTGATCTTGAGCTTTTCAGCATCGGCTAAGCCAAGATCGGCAAAAACGTTACCGGAACCACGCTGCACTTCTACGCCTTGAACAACTTGAGTTTTCATTTCAGCAAATCCTTTACAAACGCTTCGGCTATTTTTAGCCTTGCATAAATGATGTCCATTTCTTCCTTTGGCGTGGCGATGCCGCGCTTGCTTTTCTTCTGAAAGCAGTGGAGGACAAACACTGCCTGTGCGAACTTCACGGTGTACACGGCGCGGTAGGTGCCACCGATATCGTTCTCTATCACTTCAAGCACGCCAGCCCCGCCAAAGCCCTTGAGCACTTTGGCTGCGTCGTGCTTATCGCCTGCCTGCGCTAACGACAACGCGAATCCAAAAAGCCGCCGAACATCATCAGGCAAAGCCATCAAATCTCTGTGGCTGCTACCAATCCATTCAAGCGGTTTTTCGTTTGTTGGCATCATCACATTATATATGAAATGGTATAGACTGCCGAGCTTGCAGAAACAAGCGTCGAGCGTTGCTAATACAAAAAAGACGCAGAGATTTTTACGTGAGCACGAAGTTCTTTCGTTCTCAACTACCGCAAACAATTAGCAACCAATTTTTACTTACACGAAGCAACAAAGTACGGACTGCTATTTCAATTTCAAAGCAGGCTCCACCTTCGTCCAACCGCTCGATATTCCCTAACAATTTGAGCAAAAAACGCAGTGTGTGGGTGAGATACGTGGTGGAAAAACCATCGACTGCTTGTTCATAGTAAGCGTGAATCTTTGGCTGCGTTCGCGCGATCCACACGCGCATGCCCGCAGCCGTTAGGATCACCAACCGTGATCGACGATCCCGCCTCCTTGCTGCCGCGCCGATGTGGGCATTGCGCTCGATGCTGCGAATGAGTTCGGCTAAATTTTGTCGACTCACCATCAAATAGCGGGCCACATCGCCGATGCTTTCGCCTTCTTGCACATCTGTTCGGAAGCGTGCCCCAAGAACGGCCCATTGCTGAGTTGTTAAGCCTCCGGCCCGACAGGACGGATTCGAGTTTGGTGCAACATATTGGCGCATTGATAGAGCCAAACGAACAATCGGTTGGCGAGATCCATGCGGGCAATCACCGCGTTTGAAATCACTTTTTTCTTCAATTTGCCCACTGGCTGTGTGCTTGACATAGATTTCAGAGCAGCCTACATTGCGACAATGTATTGATATATTAAAAGAACACCAACTTGGCAGAATAACAGCGTTAAAGCGGGTGTTTAGTACCCGCACTTTTTTAAGGATTTACGCATGTCAACATTAGCAAATAAAACCATCGTTGTCACCGGCGGTGGCGGGGGCATAGGCGGGGCTGCCTGTCGGCGCTTCGCGAGCGCGGGCGGAAGCGTTGCGGTGTTTGATATGAACAGGGATGCCGCTGAGCGCGTCGCTGCAGGCATCGTGGCCGAGGGCGGTAAGGCGGCAGCCTTTTTCTGCGACATCACAGACCGCGCGAGCGTTGATGCCGCTGTTGCTGCGTGCGAGTCTAAATTTGGTCCGATCGATGTGCTGGTCAA
>JANMDS010000527.1:0-2271 GCA_031376405.1 Betaproteobacteria bacterium | reverse complement strand
ATATTTCCTTGGGTGCAAGATTTGGGGCTAGAAAGGGTTCGTGAGGTTTTTGGTTTAGTACCAGTTGAGTACCCGACAACTCGGACAATGGGTGCGTCCCTTGAAGACCGTGCTAGAGATGTTATGTCTGCGTTTGCTGATGATAAAAATAAGGCTGTGGTGGCTTCAATTGGTGGCTCAGATCAAATAAAACTGATAAAGCACCTTGATCCACGGGTATTCCTTGACAATCCAAAGCCATTTTTCGGTTACAGCGATAACACCCACCTGCATAATTTTCTCTGGAACTTGGGCATACCCTCATACTACGGTGGTGGAATTATGAACCAATTCGGAATGAACGTAAAAATGCACGATTTAACAGTTAACTCTATACGCCACGCTCTATTTGATGAGGGTGAGTTTGAACTTGAAGTGTCTTCTGAATATAACGATGAGGGCTTGGACTGGTCTGTAAAAGAAAACCTTTCAAAACCAAGAAAACTAGAGGCAAACAGTGGCTTAATATGGGACGGCAACAGCGATGTTGAGGGTGTTTTGTGGGGCGGTTGCGTTGAAAGCCTGATCGTTCAGTCCAGCACGGCAAAGTACTTGCCAAAGGACGAAGACATAGATGGGGCTGTGCTGTTCCTTGAGACAGCAGAAGACATACCTGAACACTGGGTTATTGAGTACTTGCTAACAGGCTTTGGTGAAAGAGGCTGGCTTAACAAGTTCAAAGCAGTGCTTGTTGGCAGACCCAAGGCTTGGGAGTTTGATAAGCAAAACACTCCTGATGTAAAGGTGGAGTACAGTAAACAACAGAGAGAAACGGTGTTAAGAGTTGTCCGTGAATATAACAAAAATATACCTGTCGTTCAAAATGTTGATTTTGGGCATACCGATCCCCAACTTTCTTTGCCTTTGGGTCAGAAAATACGCATTGTTGGCTCCGAAAAAAAGATTTTACTTACCTATTGAGCAGTTACTTTGCAGTAACTTTAACACCAGTGTACACAGAAGAGTTATTGAGTGCTTTTACAAACTCAACGCTGTAATTTGACGCACCCTCTTTAAGATTGCCGACTTCTAGTAGTTTTTTCTTATCTTTGGTTGCACCGCTTGGGTCGTCCGTGCTGATAAAGAAATCTATGACCTCTCTGCTAGTGGGGTTGAATGTTACTAGTAGTGAACGACTGTCTTTTTCAAAAGTATTGTCCCAAACCTTGGTTGTCCCTAATTGCTTTTGTTTTTCGGTAGGTTCAATTAACGCCCCGTCTGTCGGTTGACCTAAAGTCTGTCTAATTTCATCAACGTTTTTGGCCAGTAATGATGGTACGTCAAATACAAATGCCACAGGTGCTGGCTCTTCTTTCTTTTGCTCAACGGCTGGCGTGTTTTGAGCAGGTTTCTGAGCGGTTTGTTCAGTTTTGGGGCTAGCTGCTAGGGCAATAATAATAAAGCCGACAGAGGCTACCGTAACACCTATTTTTACGTTCTTGCTCCAATTACTTTTAGTCCACGCATACCAAATTAAAAAGAATGGTAACAGCAGTACGGCTGCGACCATTCCGAGTGGTTTTTTATACCAAGGTTTTTGTTGTTGGCTCATCTGTAACCTCCTTTAATTATTTAATGACAACCTTTTAGCCAAGTAATGCCTTCTTCTTGGCGTTAAACTCATCTTCTGTAATAACGCCCTGTTCTTTCAGGTCGGCAAACTTCTTGAGTTCATCTGCGGTGCTAGTCTGGGCTTGGGGAGTACTTGCTAAACTGGCAGTATTTCGCCTCTGCTGGACTAACTCTCGGACTTTTTCAGCGTCAGCCAGCTTAACCAGCGTGGCTTTTAGTGTTTGATCGCCAGTCCCAAATATCTTAACAGTAGCAAAGCCTGGGTAGCCAGGCATTCTAGCCATAGTGGTATTAACATCTATGCCCGTTATCTGTGAGAATAATAAGGTTTCCATTTTGGTTACAGATTTTGTCTGCAATCCTACTTCAATACGGTCTTCACGGACGATCAAAGACCCTTGTGTACATTTTGTTAATACCAGTACACCCTCGGGTAGTGGCTTATCTGCTTTGCTGAACAATCCCATACCTGAAATCTCCTTTACTGATTTATGCGTGGATATAAAAAAGGACACCACGCTGGTGTCTAAACCAGTAACAGAGTTTTTAAGCCCTATCACTTTGCGTGATGCCCATTTCTAGGCTTAAAAATCACGCAGGTAAATGCGGTACTCAATTACTGGTTTAGACTTAATTATCATAACACTTGAAAACCAAGTG
>JANMDS010000518.1:0-3076 GCA_031376405.1 Betaproteobacteria bacterium | reverse complement strand
GCGTTGACAACAGCCTCGATCAGTTGCAAGTCGTGCGTGGTGGCTCGGCCTCCACAGCAGCCACCAATTCCCCAGGCGGCGTAGTGAACTTTTTAACCAAAACCGGCGTGGATCGCGGCGGCTCAGTTGGTTTGTCGTTCGGCTTGGGCTTTGACCAACAACGCATTGATTTGGACTACGGCTCTGGGTTGAACAAAGACGGCTCCAGCTACCACGTTGGTGGCCATTTCCGCCAAGGCAAAGGTGCCCACCCATCCGATATAAAAGGCGAAAGCGGTGGCCAAATTCAGGCTAGCTACTCGCAGGCGTTTGCTGGCGGCTCGTTCCGCATTTACGGCAAATTTTTAGATGACTCCACGCCAACGTTGTTGCCAGTTCCCGTCAAAGTAGTGGGCGGCAAAATCGTTGAGTTGCCAGGCATTGACCCACGCAAGTACACGCCGTATGGCTCGAACTGGCCAACCGATCCAGTGTTGAATAAAGACAACTCGATTACGCAAACCAACATAAACGATGGCCTCACCGTGCGCAACACCGCAATTGGTGCTGAAGTGGCGTTTAGCTTGGGCGATGGTTGGAAAGTGGAAGACCGCGTTCGCGTGTCCGAAATTTCTGGTCGTTTCACAGGAATTTTCCCGCGCGGCGATCTGGAAGCCGGTACTTTCACCATTCAATCTGGCCCACAAAAAGGTCAAAAATGGACCGGAACTGCAGCCGGTGTCGCTTCGTTTAACACCGCGCTAGATGATCTGGGAAGTATTAGCAACGATTTGAAAATCACCAAGCGCTTTAGCCTTTCAGGCAGCGACCGTTTAGATTTCACCGGCGGCTTGTTTTACAACCAGCAAAACGTAGCGCTCACTTGGAACTTCAACCATTACTTGATCCAGCTCGTGGATAAGAACCCAGCCTTGTTGGGTAGCGCAAAAGTGCCGACTGGCCTGATCTCGTTCGGCGCTTCCGACTGGGGCTTCTGCTGCGAGCGCGCAATTGACGCTGAGTACACAACCGTTGCGCCCTACGCAGGTTTCGCGTACGAAGCCGGTCCGTTGAACTTTGATGCCAGCATTCGCTTAGACAAGCAACGTGCTTCGGGCACCTATAACGGTGTTACGACGAAGAAAGTCAACGGCGTGGAAGTGGTGGATGTGTACAAGCCTAATACCGTAAAGCCGGTTGATTACAGCGTTGACCACACATCGTTCTCTTTGGGCGGTAACTACCGTTTAGATCGTGATCTGTCGGTATTCGCCCGCTACAGCGATGGCGTAGCGTTCAACGCTGACCGCATCATGTTCGGTTCGCAAACGCTTGACGGCAAAACGCCAATTTCGATTAACTCGGTGAAGCAAGCGGAAATCGGCGCGAAAATTCGTAGCGGCAATTTCAGCGCGTTCGCCACGATTTTCAATGCTAAAACATCCGAGTCGAACTACGAGGCCACCACCCAAAAGTCTACGCAGAACAGCTATTCCGCCAATGGCGTAGAGCTGGAAGCGGCGTATGCAATGGGCGGCTTCCGATTGGCCGGTGGCGCGACGTTTACCAATGCCGAAATCACCGCATCGAACGACAAGTCAACGATCGGAAAAACACCGCGTCGGGTAGCCAAAATGGTTTACCAGCTTTCCCCAAGCTATAGCTTTGGCCCAGTGAATGTTGGCGCATCGTTTATCGGTACGGGCAAATCCTTTGGCGATGATGGCAACACCATCACCATGGGCGGCTACACCGTTGTGAACGCATTTGTGAACTACGAAGCCATGCCGAACTTGACCATCGGCTTGGGCGTGAACAACTTGGCCAACACCATCGGCTACACCGAGATCGAAGGCGACGGCCATGCCGCACGCTCGATCAATGGCCGCACGGTAAAAGCATCGCTTAAGTACAGCTTCTAAGAAAGAGTAATCCTGAAGCAAATCCAAACCCGCCACAGGCAACCTGTGGCGGGTTTTTTATTGCGTGGGAGGCTGATACCTGCGGCGCAACAGCAGCATTTTTTATGGATTATCTCCCCGAAAAAGCCGTTTTTGAGCGCTCGAACGCTACAAGTTTTGCGCCAGAATAATCCGATTACCCGCCGCGCACGGCGCGAGCGCTTCCACCGCGCCGTCGAACGCTTCGAGCACGTTGGCGAAGCTATCTTCAAAGCCCCAACCATCGCCAAATACGTTCACGGTCATCCAGCCGCGCGGCATGAGCGTGCGGCGGCAATGTTTGTAAAAAGCAATGCTGTCGTACACGGGGCCCAGGGCATGTTGGTCGTAAAGATCAACTTGCAGCACATCGGCCACGCCCCGATTGCGGGTTGCAGCCACCCATTGCGCCGCATCAGCCATTTCAATGTGAATGCGCGCATCGCGCGGTAACTTAAAGCATTGGTAGGCGCAGGCCACCACTTCGGCGGCGACTTCCACTGCCGTAATCCGCGCGTTCGGATAATGTTTCCAGCAATATTTTGTGAGCGATGCTGCGCCTAGCCCCAGCTGCACGATGTGTCTCGGATGGGCGTCCACCGCGCCTTCCCACACCATCATATCGTTAGAGTAATCGAGCACCAACGCAAACGGACGGCCAATGCGCATCGCCCCTTGAATACACTCGTTACCGAAATGCAGCGTGCGCAGCCCGTCTTCCTCGGCCACGTGAATGGGGAACTCTTCTTTGCTTACTTTAGCGCGCGCCATGCCCACACCACTCTTTGCAAGGCGCTGAAGGCGACCAATGCGCTAAACACCCAGAACAGCTCGCTCGCCCAGGCCGGAAAGAGTAAGAAAAGCGAATAGAAGACGATGGTCTCGAAGCCTTCGATGAGTCCGGTGGGCATCGCTACACTGGTCAGCGTATCTGTCTTTTCAACAAGTGCGGACAATAGCATCCAAGACGCGGCGTTCACATAAAAAACGGCGAGCATAATAACCAGCGCTAGCGACGATTGCTGCCCGCGCAAGCCCCACCAAATGGCGATAGGGATGGCGGCGTATACGACAAAGTCCGCCATTAAATCGAGATAGCCACCCAGCGCGCTTTGCTTTCCCGCGGCGCGTGCGACGGCGCCGTCGAGGCCATCGAA